>JAKACF010000008.1 GCA_021821585.1 Actinomycetes bacterium | reverse complement strand
CGCCGCCCGAGCGGGCCGTCGCTCCGCCTTCTCCGCCGGCGCGCTGCGGGCCGCCCCGCGGTCGCGCACCTCGTCCACCGAGCGTCGCAGTGCCTCCATGAGGTCCACGACGTTCGTGTCCCGGCTCGGCCTCGTGCCCGTCACGACCTCCTCGCCCTCGAGCTTGCGCTCGATGAGCTCCTCCACGCGCGCCCGGTACCGGTCGTGGTAGTTCGTCGGGTCCCACTTGATGCTCATCGACTCGATGAGCGAGATGGCGGTCGACAGCTCCCGCTCCGCCGGGGGCTGGCCGCTCACCTTCACGTCGATCTCCTTCATGGGATCGCGGATCTCGTCGGCGAAGTACATCGTCTCGAGCGCCAGCACGTCCCCGTCGACTCTGAGGGCGGCGAGGTGCTCCTTGCTCCGCATGACGAAGCTGGCGATCGCCACCTTGCCGGCGGAACGCATGGCCTCGATCAACAGGGCGTACGGCCGGGCGGCTCCGTCGGTCCTCGGCCCCACGTAGTAGGTCTGGTTGTAGAAGATCGGGTCGATGTCGACCTGGTCGACGAAGTCCTCGATCTCGATCGTCCGGCTGCCGGACGGCTCGACCGCTTCGAGCTCCTTCGAGGACAGCACGACGTACTGCCCGCCTCCGATGTCGTAGCCCTTCACGATGTCCTCGTACTGGACTTCCTCGCCGGTGTTCTCGTTCACCCGCTTGTAGCGGATCCGGTCCGACGTGCCCCGCTCCAGCTGGTGGAACCGGATGGCCTTCTCCGACACGGCGGAGTAGAGGCCGACCGGGATGTTCACCAGGCCGAAGCTGATCGATCCCGTCCAGATCGCTCGAGCCATGTGTCCGTCTCCGATGGCGGTCAGAGGCCGCGGCGCGACGCGGCCGTTCGGTGCTGAAGCCTACCCATCGGCTCGGCGCCCCACACGGGGCGGGTGCGGCGCACCCATTAGGTTCTCCGGAATGAAGATGACGCAGCTGTTCGGGTCGACCCTGAGGGAGGCGCCGGCAGGGGCCGAGACCCCCGGCTACCAGCTGTTGCTCCGGGGTGGCTACGTCCGCCAGATCGGCCAGGGGATCTTCTCCTACCTCCCGCTCGCGGTGCGCGTGATGCGACGCATCGAGCAGATCATGCGCGAGGAGATGGAGGCGGCAGGGGGAGTCGAGCTGTCCATGCCGCTCGTCCACCCCGCGGAGCTGTGGAAGCGGTCGGGCCGCTACGACGCCATCGGTTCGGAGCTGGCGCGCTTCTCCGACCGCCGGGACCGCCCGGTCGTCCTCGCCATGACCCACGAGGAGGCGGTGGCGGTCCTCACGGCCTCGGAGATCCACTCCTGGCGCCAGCTGCCGAAGCTCGTCTACCAGATCCAGCTCAAGTGGAGGGACGACCCGCGACCCCGGGCCGGTCTCGTGCGGACCCGCGAGTTCACGATGAAGGACGCCTACAGCCTCGACCGGGACGCGAAGGGGCTCGACGTCCAATACGAGCGACTGCACGTCGCCTACGACGAGATCTTCCGCCGTTGCGAGCTCCCGGTCATCGCCGTCGCGGCCGACGTCGGCATCATGGGCGGCTCCGAGGCGCACGAGTTCATGTACCTGAACCCCATCGGCGAGGACACGATCGTGCTGTGCGACTCGTGCGGCTACTCCCAGAACCGCCAGGTCGCCCGCGCCGCTCTGCCGTCGGCCGGTGAGCGAGAGGAACCGCTCCCGCTCGAGCGGGTCGCGACGCCCTCCACGCCGACCATCGAGTCGCTCTGCGAGCTCCTTGGCATCGAGGCGACGAAGACGGCGAAGGTCGTCTTCGTCGCCACCGAGGACGGCACGCCGGTGGTGGCCGTCGTGAGGGGAGACATGCAGCTCAACGAGACGAAGCTCGCCAACCTGGTGGGAGCGAGCGAGCTGCGGCCCATGACGGCAGAGGAGATCGAGGCCATCGGCTGCGTGCCCGGTTACGCCTCCCCGATCGGAGTGGGGGAGCGGGCGACGGTGGTCGTCGACGAGGTCGTGGCGGCCTCCACCAACCTCGTGGCGGGAGCGAACGAGGAGGGCTTCCACCTGCGCAACGTCAACAGCGGCCGCGACTACGAGCCCGACACGGTGGCCGACATCGTGGCGGTGGAGCAGGGCCAGGCCTGCGTGATCTGCGGTGCCGCTCTCAGAACCGAGCGCGGCGTCGAAGTGGGCAACATCTTCAAGCTCGGCACCCGGTTCTCCAACTCCGAAGGAGCGACCTACCTCGACGAGGACGGCACGGAGAAGCCGGTCGTGATGGGCTCCTACGGGATCGGCGTGGGCCGTCTCCTCGCCTGCGTGGCAGAGGAGCACCGGGATGATCGCGGGCTCGTCTGGCCGGTTGCGGTGGCGCCCTTCGGCGCCCACCTGTGCTGCCTCGGCGAGGAGGGACTGGCAGCCGCGCCGTCCATCGCGGCGGGCCTCGAGCACGCCGGCGTGGACGTTCTTGTCGACGATCGGGGCGAGCGGCCGGGAGTGCAGTTCACCGACGCCGAGCTCATCGGCTGCCCCGTGCTGCTCACCGTGTCGAAGCGCTCGCTCGCGGCGGGAGGCGTCGAAGCCAAGATGAGGACTGCGGCGGGCGGCGAGGCCGTCATCGTCGCCCTCGACGAGGTGCCGCAGTGGGTGGCCGGACGCCTCGCCGGGCGGGTGCGCCGGGGACCCGCTCCCACATCCGCTCGAGCTCCCGGTTGATCTCGGCCCCGAGGAGGACGACGACAGCGGTGAGGAAGAGCCAGAGCAGGGTTACCGCCGCTCCGGCGAGCGCGCCGTAGCTCCGGGACTCGTGGCCGAAGTGGTCCAGGTAGAACGAGAAGCCCAAGGCGGCGAGCATCCACCCGACCGCGGCGACCACGGCGCCCGGGCTGATCCACTCCCACCGCGAGCGGGCCCTGCTCGGGCCGAGCCGGTAGTAGCCGGACAGAAGCAGCACGACGAGCACGAGTGACCCCGCATAGCGAAGAAGCGGGAGCACTCCTCCAAAGCCGTTCGGCAGAAGGTGACCGAGGCGTCCGCCGAGGACGAGCAGGACCGAGGCTGCGCCACCGAGCAGCAGTGTGACGCCGATCAAGGGGAAGGCGGCGATGCGCCGCCCGACAAAACCGCGGTCGCCCTCGGTTTCATAGGCGACGTCGAGCGCGAGCTGGAGGGCTGCCATCGCCTCGATGGAGCTCCAGAGGGCGACACCGAAGCCGAGCGCCACCTCGAGAGCGCTCACGCCGCCGCTAGGCGGCCTGCGGAGCTCGGCGTTCAAGATGCTCGACATCTGCTGGGGGAGGAGGACGCTCGTGGCATGGACCAGGCTGCGCAACGCCCCGGCGCCGACCCCGACGAGGCCGAGCAGCCCGACGACCGCGATGACGACCGGCAGCAGGGCGAGGAAGCCGTGGAAGGCCAGGCTGGCGGCGACGAGCGTCACCCGGTCACGTGCCGACTCGCGGGTCACCCTCAGGGCGAGTGCCGGCCACTCGCGAACGCCCACCGAGCGGACCGGGACCCTCCGTCCGGACTGACCGGCTCCGGGCCGGTCCTCGTTCATGGCGTCCGGGCCGCCGAGTCAGACGAAGCGGAGTACCCGCACCGGGCGCATCTCGCCGGCGACCTGCTCGAAGTGGTCGCCTCCGTCGCCGGAGCGAAAGACCCGACCGTCGGGCGTCCCGACCGCGACCTCCCGGTTCGAAGCGGTGACGCACCCGCTGTCGAGATTGAAGGGGAATGACGAAGGGAGCCCGTCACCACAGGGGATCAGCTCGCCGCCCCAGGCAGCCCGGTACAGGCGGCCGTCACTCGTCCTCGGTCCGGTCGAGGCGCTCACGTAGATGGCGTCCCCGCCGATGGCGACGGCACGGCAGTAGGACGCGTGCAACCCGTCCGTCGTCCAGTGCCACGACTCGCCGCCGTCATCGCTCCAGCCGAGGCCGGCGGCCGCCGCCACCGCCACCCTCCCGCCGGGGCCGACCGCCACTTCGTGCACGTCGGCCTCCTCGGCGATCACGCTGCGGAACGAGGCACCGTGGTCGTCGGAGCGCCAGAGCCCGCCCACATGGACGCCGACGAACCAGGCGCCGCTCGACGCGACAGCGAGGGTCCGGAGATCGGGCACGGTGCCTGCCGGGTTCGACCAGGCCCCTCGTCCTGGCACGGCGTCGAAGGACGAGACCGGTTCGAGCTTGGCACCCGGCTCCGGGGCGGCGCGGGACAGGTGCGCGCCTGACTCGCCGATCAGCAGCTCGCCCTCTGGTGTGGCCGCCAGCGCCTGTCCTCCGCCCTCGGGCAGGCGGAACAGGGGCGCGAGGTCGACGTCGTCGATCCGGTCGATCCGCTCGCCGTCGAGGAGCACGTAGACCGGGCCGGTCGACGACGCTCCGGATCGTGCGGCGGTCACCGCGCCGACCTCGACGTCCTCTGCGAGGCTGTACGCGCGGTCGAGGTCTTCGAGATGTCGTGTCGTGCCGACGATCAGCATGAACCAGTCCTACACCCGGGCGGCACCGCGTGCGCCCGCAACGGTGCGGGCGCTCACACTGCGGCGGCGTGGCGCGAGGGATCTCCAGGGGGGGTGAAACGCGATGGCCGCGGTCGCACCGCCAGCTCGAACCAGACGACCTTGCCGTCCGTCCGGCGAGTCGCACCCCACTTCTGGCTGAGTGCCTGCATGAGGACCAGACCCCGCCCGCGCTCGGAGTCGGTCGTGAGGGGTATCGGCTTGGGGAGCTCGAGGGACCCGTCCTCCACTTCGACGAGCAGGATCTCGCGGTCGAGGCTGAGTCGGACGGTGATGTCGGTTCCGGCGTGGATGAGCGCGTTCGTGACGAGCTCGCTCGCGAGCAGGCTGGCGGTCTCCTCGTAGTCGCCGCACTCCCACAGCCTGAGCATCTCCGAGACCAGCGATCGGACGGCGGCCGGCGTGACGGGGTCGGGCCTGAACGTGCGCTCCACCTCGATCGACATGGGCCTCCTTGTCCTGCCACGTTGCCTACCCGCGGCGCCCTCCGGCCAACCGCCGAGCGGCCACGGTCCCCGCTTGGAGGCTGGACGCTCCAGCGAGAGGGAAAGGCCGAGGTCAGACGGCCAGAGCGAGGGATCCCTCAACTCAGCCCTGCCGAGGTCATTCTCGCCGATCTGCGGGCTCGCAGCAACGGGTAGGGCACCCTCTCGGCCTGCCCGAAGTCTTGCTGTCGGCGATGGGCGACAGACAGGGAAAGAGGCATCCGGCTTGCTGGCATCCCGGACCACGAGGTGCCTTCCCGCGGCGGCTTCGGCCTGGTCCGCATTGGCGTTGAGGGCGTCCGCTCTCCGGCGCCGATGGCGCTCCCCGATGCCGTGCAGTACCTCCGGATCTGGTCCCGGTCCGTCGTGTCGGCGCCCGACTGGCCGCTCCGAGCAGGCGTCGGCGATCACCATGCGGTCGAAGTGGCCGTTGCCAACAGCTACCGCCGGCTCCACCGAACCCGGACCGCTACGAGGCCTGCTCGAACTGGACCTCAGCTGCGACTAGGGAACACCGGTGAGAGCGGGCGACGGGAATCGAACCCGCATAGCCAGCTTGGAAGGCTGGAGCTCTACCATTGAGCTACGCCCGCGGGTCATCGCAGCCTATCCGGGCCGTTCAGCAGTGACGAGACGAAGGCGGCGGCCCGGCGGCGTCAGCTCCGGCCGTAAACCGTGCAGGAGCCGGGCGGCAGCCCCGCAGCACACCTCAGGGTCGGTATCCCCATCGTCGCTGCGTGGCGGATGAGCATCGAGTAGGGCGGGGCCAGGTCGACGCCGTCAGGTCCTGCCAGATAGCCCGGAGCGCGTCCTTCCACGCCGGTGTGCCCGTACTGCCAGACGATTCGATTGGTGTGCGGGTCGACGACGATGACGCGGTCGTTCCCGTCGTCGTTGCACAGGATGTATCCGTTCGTCGGGATGGGCTCGCACAACGACGGAGTCCGCAACATGCCTGGACCGCTCGTGGGGCCATAGCGCCAGAGAAGCTTCCCGGCCTTGTTGAACTCCACGATCTGCCCCGGGGTGGAATAGTCCACGGTGAGGAAGACGCCTGGCGACACCTCGTTCGTGTCGGACGGATAGGCCACCCCGGGCGGGTGCGTCGACCACAGGACCTTGCCCTGGAGCGTCATCTCGTCCACCCAGTCGCCGTTGATCTCCGTGACCAGGTAATTGCCGTCGGTGAGGGGAAAGGCTCCATTGGGGCTTCCGAAGCGCAGGGGCGGGTCGTGGAGGCAGTAGGTGTCCTGGATCCCGAGGCGTTCGAGAGGGCGTGCCGCACCCTCGTGCACGAGCAGGATGCTGCAGTTCTTGATGTCGGCGACGAGCAGATCAGAGTTCGGCAGCAGCATCGCGTCGTCCGGATTGTCCAGGTGATTGGCGGTGGCGCCTGGCACACCAGGTGTGCCGTAGCGCCACAGGAAGCGCTCCTTCGCGACGTTGATCACGGACACCACCTGATCGGTCTCCTCGGTGGCGATGATGTCCCGGCCATCGGCGGAGAAGAACGCATCGTCGGGACGGAGGAAGGAGACTCCCTTGGCCAGGCCGCGCGGCCCGGGGAACTGCCAGACGATCCTGCCGGTGGGGCTGACCACGAGCAGCCGGCTGTTGTCCTCGTCGGCGATGAGGACGTCCCCGGGGAGAGCGGAAGGCTGAGACCAGGGAGTCAGATTTGGCCCAGGACGCTCGCCGGCGCCCGGCGAGGACGGGAAGGGCAGCCCCGAGCCAGAGTGCAGGGGAGATGACTGCCTCGTGGCCGCAGAGTGGGGGTGTGCGTCAGCGCGGCCGGGGGAGCCGCCACCCGAGGCCAGCAACGGGACCAGTGCCAGCGCCACGATCACCAGGATGAGGATGGCGAGTCGGAGCCGCCCCTTGCGGCGGGCCAGACGCACGCGCGGGCCCACCGATGTCTTCCCGGCGTGCGATCGACCCTGGTGGGTCGCGCGGCGCTCCTGGTCCATGTCCGCTCCCTGGGTCGGCGTTGCTGCTAACTGTACTCACTCTCTATACGTAGAGCCATGATGGCAACTAGCTGCGAGCAGGGAGGGTGCACGGCTGCGGCCGTTGGGTATTTCCCTCGTACGGATCGATTGGAGGGGAGCCCCACCATGGCGCTACGAGCGGACCGAACCGCGTCGGCGACCGGCGAGCCGGACAAGGCCGTCCTCGACCGTCAGTCGCCGACCCGACTCACGAAGGCTGAGTGGAGAGCTGCTGGGAAGGGGGCCCTCGCCCACACCAAGGCGGACCGGGTGAACGTCGTGGGAGGGAGCTTGGCCTACCGCTGGTTCCTCAGCATGTTCCCGGCACTCATCGCGCTGCTCGGCATCACCTCGCTCTTGCAGCTGCCGTCGAGTGTCGTCGACAAGCTCATCCACGGCGCCGCGTCGGCTCTTCCGGCCGGTGCATCGGGCGTCCTCACCACTGCCATCCGACACGCTCAGCACCGGACGAGCGGAGCCCTCGTGGCGACGATCGTCGCCGCGGTGGTGGCACTGTTCAGCGCGACGTCGTCGATGACCGTGCTCCAAGCCGGGCTCGACATGGCCTACGAGATTCCCTCCGAGCGCAAGTTCCTCGCGAAGCGTTTCGTGGCGCTCGAGCTCATGGTCGCCGTGGCGGTGCTCGGGGGCGCGGCCTCGGCCCTGATCGTGTTCGGGGCCCAGATCGGTCACGCCATCGACGGGGTGGTCCCGATCGGCGGGACCTTCTTCGACGCTGCGTGGACGGCGGTGCGGTGGATCGCTGCGATCGTTCTGGTCTGCCTGCTGTTTTCCTTCATCTACTGGGTCGGTCCGAACCGAGAGTCGCCGCGCTGGCAGTGGTTGTCGCCGGGCGCCATTGTCGGGACCCTGCTCTGGGTCCTCGTGTCTCTGGCGTTCTCCTTCTACACCTCGAGCTTCGGCTCGTACGGCAAGACCTACGGAGCCTTCGCCGGCGTGGCCATCTTGATCCTGTGGCTGTACGTCACCGGCGCAGTGGTGCTGCTCGGAGCCGAGATCAACGCGGAGCTCGAGCGCAAGCGAGCGGGCGGGGCAAGGACCGACGAGGTGGCGACGGCGGGTGCACCTCGGGCTACGGCTTGAGAGCCTGGCCTGAGGGGCTAGGGGCAGCTTCAAGAGGCTTAGCCGGCGGGGTGCCCGCGCCCTGCCTTCGGATCTCGTACAGGCTGTAGCCGTCCGGCCGACCGAACCCCGCCCCGTCCTCCGGATCTCCGTGCCGACCGAACAGTCGGCGCCCCATGCACGAACAGCGACATGGAGCGGGCGTTCGTTCGCCGCCGCAGCGGAAACTTGCCCCGCGACCAGGCCGAAACGCTCCCGTGCCTTCGTCAACACGGGGGGCATTCACGAACACCGCCGTCGATCCCGAACCCCCGTGCGCACGATGAGACAACGGGTGTCCCGCGATCGGGAGGGAGGCATCGGCGCCGGTCGACCGAGTAGCGACGGTGGTTCTGCCCCATGGACGAGACGCAGTCCGGAGCGATGCAGGTGGCTTGGAGTCAGGTCGGGATCGTACCGAGGGGCTCGAAGAGCCCGGAGTTCAGCCTGCCTACGCGGCGGACTCGACGATCGCGATGAGGTTGCGAACGCGTCCCAGCATCTCGGGGCTCGGGTAGCTGTCCTGTTCCATCAGATCGAGCAGCCGCCCGACATATGCCTCAGCCTGCTCCCGATCGGTGATGGCGGCTTCGATGCGGTCCAACATCGGGGCGCTCGGATAGCGCGTCTCCGAGAGACCATCCAGCAATAGCTGGAGGTAGCGGTCACGAAGAGTCTCAGCTGGCACGGCGCATGCTCCTTCCTGCGGGGACGCGCTCGTCATCCCCGACCTCGTCACCCGACTCCTCGGCACCCTCGTCCTCCGAGGAACTCTCGTCCACGTCGTCGTAGCCGGCCGCGGGCCCTTCGTCGTCCCCTTCGTCCTCCTCGTGGCTCCCGGCTGTCGACTCGTCGTCTGTGTCCTCGTCCTCAGACCGGTCATGCGCGTCCGAGCCGTCCCGAAGGCTCGACTCCTCGTCATCTCCGCCGGACGACGCATCCCGTGCTCCGCCCTGGCGGTCCTCGGGAGCGTCCTCCTCGCTCCCGCCTGGCGCCTGTCGGTCCCGCAGAACCGAGAGCAGCTCGCCGCCCGTAGCCGCCAGGCCGAGCACCGTGCTGAGGCCGCTCGCGAGCCCGCTCAAGCGTTCGATGTCGCCCGTGAGCGTCTTCACCATCTTCTTGCGCTTGCGCCGACTGGGTACGTGCTTCGCCACCCCCTTCGGGAGGGGGCCAGCGACGACCTTCCCCAGTTGGTCGGGAAGCGCTCGGGCCCTGCCTGCGAGCTCCTCGGCGCCGGTCTTCCAGCTCTTCCTGCTGGCGCGTTGACGGCCGGTCAGGCTGCCCACCACCATGAGCGGGCCAGCCATGGAGCGTCTCGTCTTCTTGCGTCCCATCACCCCTCCTTCACCTTCCGAAGTTGCTCGTGTCGGGCGATCACCCGAGATCCTTCACGTTGCCGAGATGGAGCTCGAGGTCGTCGTCGGTCAGACCGAAGAACTCCTGCAGCTCCTCCATCCGTTTGCTGAGTCGCATCAGCGCGGTCCCCACGCGTTCGAGCTGGGCCTCAGAGAGCGAGCCGGCGTCCATCCTGCGTAGCGCCTGTCCTTCCATGAGCTGGCGGAGGAGCTCCACCACCGACAGCACGAGGCGCACGAGCCCTTCCTCCACGCGGCCGTCGTCGACCTCGACGCGGGTGTCCCGACCGCCACCCGTGCCGGCGGTCGGGAGCTCGCCCGCCATGGAGCCCGTGGCGCCCCGCGCCGCTGCCCTCGGGGGACCCATCGGCCCTGCGGCGTGCTTCCCGTCCAGGTGGTGAGGAAGGTCCACCCCGGCGCCAGGCGGCGCCAGGTCCGCGCCGGCCAGGACGGCGCGCAAGCCGAGCCAGACGAGGTCCACGCCAGCGACCGACAGCACGACGTCCCCCTGCAGAGCGACGCCGTCACCGATGAGGCGGTCGAGCAGCTCGGCGAGCGAGAGCTCGTCCGTTCTCGGCGCCCTCACTGGGGCCTCGAGGCCAGGGGTCACGACGGCTCCGCGGCTCTGCCCACGAGTCGGGGGAGCGAGACGAAGTGATAGGGCGGCCATGGGCCGGTCACGTCGGCATAGACGTCGGCGCCGACGTCGGTCATGGCGGCGTCGAGGGTGTCCAGCCAGACTTCCTCTGAGGACCTCGGGACCAGGCAGACGAGACGCGCGAGCACTTGGACGCTGTCGGGCTGCGGCGGTCCGCCGGTGCCGTCGTAGGACAAGGACACCTCGGAGGCGACCGCCGCGAGCCGCTCGGCGATACGGGCGCCGACACGCTCCCGCCAGGCCCGGTCACTCTGTGTCGACTCCTTGGCGAGGCGCCTCCGTTCGAGGTATGCCCGACCGGAGGCGGCAGAGGTGTCGTCCGAACCGGTCTCCGCCGCTTTCGGGGCCGAGTCCGTCCAGACCCGCACCGACCACTCGACCTGGCCGGCCACGCGGGACAGCGAGCTCGAGAATGCCTCGCCGTGAAGATCGAGCAGGCGATGCACGTCATCGGTCGTCCTCACCGTGGTGCCGAACCGGAGCGGCACGACCGAGGCCGCGGTCACGCGCTCGATCGCCGCCTCGTGCGTGCGCACGGCATCTTCCAGGCTGGCGAGTCCAACCCGGTCGCCCTCCGCCTGCTCGAGCTGCACAGCGAGCTCCGCCAGCGCGCCAGGAGGCTCGGAGGCGACTGCGGCGAGGGAGCCGTGCCGGATGAGACTCAGAGGGGGCGATACCTCCGGCGAGTCGCCCGGTACCACCGCATACAGGTAGAGCGACTCCGCCTGCTCGCAGGTGTGCGGGTTCGGCTGGCTCATGAGGGCGCTCTCGCCGCGTCGAGGGCGTCTGCGAGACGGTCGACAGAGTGCTCGAGGCGCTCGAGACGGCCTTCGAGCTCGCCCTGCCGCCTCTCGCCGCCCGCGCCGGTGCTGAGCCACGGATCACCCTCCCACCAGTTGATGCCGATCTCCCGGGCCTTGTCGACCGAGGCGATGAGCAGCCGCAGGCGGATGGTGAGAAGTTCGACGTCCACGAGGCTCACGACGATGTCGCCGGCGATGACGACGCCCTTGTCGAGCACCCGCTCGAGGATGTCCGCAAGGTTGGTCGTGTCGCCACGGGTCACGAGACCGCGGTGGCCGGAGCCCTGCAGGTCGCTCGATCCGTCGTCGAACTGCACGCTAGGCCTCCTCGTCCGCACGATTGCGGTAGTAGCGGCGCACGCGGTCGTACTCGAGGACCTCGCCGTCGCGGTCGACTCGGACCTCGTAGGTGCCGAGCAGGCTGGTCGAGTCAGGGATGCGCGCCAGCTCGACGACCTCGAGCTCGAGGCGCCAACCCCCGTCCTGGCGGTTCACCGAGGACACGCCCTCGACCGTTCGTCCCGCCAGCTGCTCGAAGCCCGCGCGCGCGGACTCGATCACGGCTGCAAGGCTCTTGTCGCCGTCGCTCATGAGATGTCCGCCTGCTCTCCGGTCGCCGGGTCGAGGCGCCCGATCAGCTCGTCCTCTGCGGCAGCCAGCTCGTCATCAGAGAGCTCGCCTCGCTCGTGCATCGCGACCAGCTCGTTCAGCTCATGCCGGACACTGCCGATCTCGTCCCATTCGGCTCGCGCCTGCTGCTCGATCTGCTCGGCCAGCCAGATGACGCCAGAGACCGGCGTGAGCGGCAGCAGGGCGAGCTTGCTCAGGAGGCCCATCACCCTCGGCCGCGGGTGGAGACGGCCAGGTCCGATGATGACCGTCCGTTCAGATCGTTGCGGTCCATCTCCACGAAGTCCCAGAGCGCCATCGGTCCCGTGAGTTCGAACTCCAAGCGTTCCCGCTGAGCGGCGGCGAGCTGTTCCACCGTCTGCTCGAAGGCGAGCACGCGGCGCTGCTCGATGAGGTACGCAGCGTGGAACGCGACGTCCTCATCGGAGGGTCGAAGCCTGCGCTCAGCTCTCGCATGGCGCGTGATCGAGGCCGAACATGTCTCGGCATCCCGCTCCCGCAGCTGCGCCAACCCGTTCGCGACCTCCTCGCCCAGTGCGATGCGCTCGTAGTAGGTGGCCGCCGCTGGCCGCCGAGCGATCGCCTCGCGGAGACGTTGGAGACGCCGGCTCGCCGCGACGAGCTCACGGAGGGCGGCGTCTCCCACGTAACGAGCGCTCACCCTCACTTCGGTGAGATCTTCGAAATCGGCGAGCTTGCGCGCCAGGGCGGCCTCGTGGCGAGCGAGGAACGAGTCGACGAACGACTCCTCGGAGTCGGCCACGACGCCGAAACGGAACGGCAGGGTCGTTGTCGCGAGATGCGACTCCTCCACCACCTGTTGATGTGCCCGCACGTTGCTGGCGCTGATCCGCGGGGCCGCCTCCGGTAGGCCGCTCGCGAGCACCGCAATCTGCCCCCTCTCGACAAGGCGGAGGGGTTCCCCGATGATGCCGGTCGCCCCGGGGAGCGGGGCCCCGACGGGCACGACGGCGTAGAGGTACAGCGCCGCATCCGGATCGGTCACGACCGTGACCCCGACCGCTCTCTCGAGCGCCCACCATCACGGTGGACCGCCTTCTCCGCGCCCTCGATCGCACCCTCGGTCTTCCCCTCGGCGCCGCCCCGGGAGAGGTCACGCGACAGCCCCTGGATTCCCTGGGTCTCGGTGGTGGTGAGGTCGAGCCGGTTGACCGCCTCCGCGAAGCGCAGATAGGTGTCCACGCTGGCGACGACGATCCGGGCGTCGATTGTGAGGACCTCGATCCCGAGAGCAGAGACCCGGACGTAGGCGTCGATCACGAGTCCCTTGTCGAGGATCAGGTCGAGGACATCGGCCAGACTGCTCGGTCGCGGAGCCCGCGTGACGCTGCTACTTGTGGTTGCCACTCAGGCCACCCTCCCTCTCTCGGCTGCTGCGGATGCGAACCCTGCTACCGAGGAGACGAGCGACCGGCGCCGCGGTCGCTCCGGCTCCTGGGATGTGTCTCCGCTCTCGGTCGACTGGCCGTCGCGCTGAGCCTTTGCTCTCGGACGCTCGGCGCGGTCTCTTCCGGACCGGTCGCCTCCACGCTGCCGCGTGCCCGGACGCCCGGCGCGGTCCGTTCCGGACTGGTCGACTCGACGGTGCCCCGTACCCCTGGGCCCGCTCCCGCCGACCCGGTGGTCTGTGTCGGGCTCCTCGTCGTCCTGCTCGTCGGTGACGGGCTCCTCGTCGTCCTGCTCGTCGGTGACGGGCTCCTCGTCGTCCTGCTCGTCGGTGACGGGCTCCTCGTCGTCCTGCTCGTCGGTGACGGGCTCCTCGTCGTCGTCCTCCTCGGCCGCTCGATCTTTCGGCGGCCGCTTGGCGCCAGGGCCGTCGTCTTCGGAGGAGCGCCCTGCGCCGGAGCTCGTGAAGCTGGCGCGTTCCTTGACCGCCTCCACCATCCGGTCGAAGGTGTCGCGAGCGACCTCCGGTGTCCGCTCGACGAGGTCCTTCAGCACCGGGGCGTCGGCGAGCCGTTGGCCCGCCGAGGCAAGTTGCGCGTACCGCTTCTCGCCGCCGCGGGCGCCGAGGATGTACCCGATCCCGAACCCGAGTCCGAATCGCTTCAGCATGGCCCCGTCCCTTCTCGGCGGCCGCCAGGCTCGCCGGCTCGCCTCACTTCTTTGCCAGCTGACGTCCGCGTACGAGGGCGTAGGCCGCACTCGCTCCGACAAGGCCGTAGGCGGCACGGGTCGCGGCCGACCGCCCGAAGGCGGCTCGGATGGCGTCGAAGTTGGCCGCGCCAACGAGCCCCCAGTTGAGGGCACCGAGCGTCAGCACGGCGCCGGCGACCTCATCGAGAGGGTTCAGCTCGTCCACGAGATGATGCCTTCGACCGATCCTCATCGTGTACCTCCTTCGGGCTGCAGCCCGGCTCTGTCCTTGCTCACTGCTCGAATCGCGCGCGTTCGGCCAAGCGGTGGAGCATGCCCCCGCTCTCCTCACCGCCCTCGTGCTCCTCCGATGCGTCCTCGCGGTCGGTGGAGGCGCCGGCTGCCCGCTCACGGCCGGAGCCGCCGCGGCCGGTCGAACCGGAGCGACGCCCGTCGCCGTCGCTGTTGTCGCCGCTCCGCCGGAGGGCCGACTGTGCCCGCTTGCCGGCGCCGTCTGACTGCTCGTCACCGCTGTCGCCAGAGCTGTTACGGGAGAGACCCTTCAGCCCCGGTGTCTCGGTGGTCGTCAGATCCAGCCGATTCACGGCCTCGGCGAACCGGAGGTAGGTGTCCACGCTGGCGACGACGATGCGGGCGTCGATGGTGAGGACCTCGATGCCGGCAAGAGACACCCTGACGTAGGCATCGATGACGAGGCCCTTGTCGAGGATGAGGTCGAGGACGTCAGCCAGGCTGCTCGGTCGGGGAGCCCGTGTCACCGAGCTCGACCGCGCCTCGGTGAGGCTCATGCGGTCCGCCTCGACTGGGCTCGGCTCTTCTTGGCGGCACCGTTGGAGCGCGTACGGCCGGTGCCGTTCCCGCCACTGCCCGCCTGACGGCTCCCACCGCTCTTGGCCGCCCCATTCGAGCGTTCCCTCGTGCCCTGAGACCGGCTCGGGCTTGTCTGCCGGGAGCTCGCGGACTTGGTCGTGGAGCGAGCCGTCCGCTTGGCAGCCGAGCCGGCGCGCTTCGCAGCATCGCCTGGGCCCCGGCTCGCGGATGCGGACTCCTCTCCGTCCCGGTCGTCACCGTTCTCGTCCTTGTTCGCGATGCGGTTGCGCCAAGCACCGGTGGCGTCCCCGCGTAGCTCCAGGAAGTGCTTGAAGAGCCGGAGGTCCCGCCGCACGCGCCGGCGCTGGATGCGCAGCAGGTTGCCGACCGTCTCGACGGCACCGCGGGGGTCGTACTCGATCTGGACGAGCACCCGGGTCAGGTCGTCGTCGAGGGAGTGGAAGGTGACGACTCCCTTCACCTGCAGTCCGCCCGCGCTCTTCCAGGCGATGCGCTCGTCGGGGACCTGCTCGGTGATCTCGCCCTGCCAGCTGCGACGGGAGGGTCCGATCTTGCTCGTCCACGTCACCTTGTCACGGCCCTGCTGCTCGACCTGCTCTGCTCCCTTGGTGATGGAGGGGAACGTCTCGAACTGCGTCCACTGGTTGTAGGCGACAGAGCGCGGTACGGCGACTTCGATGTGCTCCTCGATGAGGTGCGAGAGCTTCGGGGCGGTGGACCCGCCCTGACCGCCCAGCTTCCGCATCTCGCCGACGGCCGCTCCCACCTTGCCGAGGGTGGAGCTGTGGCCCGACACCGCCTCGGCTACATGGCTCGCCGTTCCGGCGAGGTCCGACGCCTTCTCGATGCCGTGCTTTCCGCTCGAGACCAGGTCCCCGACCTTGCGTGCACCGACGGCCGCGGGGATGGCCGCCAGGCTGGCTCCCGCCATCCATGCCTTGGTCGGGATGAGGGGCTTCTTCTTCCCAATGGGAAGGCCGAGAACCGTCTTTCTCCTCGCCATGCTCGCTCCTAGCTCGCCTCTCGCTGTGCAGCGGACTGTCGCTGCTCGGATGTGCCGTTCCCGGATCGCTCGCCCAGCCGCTCGTCGGCCTCCTGGACGAGCCCCTTGCCCTCGACCGGACCCGCTCCCTTGCCGGTGGGCTCGCCCCGCAGTTCGATGAAGTGCTTGAAGAGCTTCAGGTCCTTTCGGACCCGCCGCCGTTGCATGCGGAAGAAGTTGCCGACCGTCTCGAAGGCGCCCTTCGGGTGGTACTCCATCTGCACCATCACCCGGGTGAGCCGGCCATCGATCTCATGAAAGGTCACGACTCCCATGTTCTGGGCGCCACCGACGCTCCTCCAGGCGATGCGCTTTGGGGGTTCCTGCTCGACGATGTCGGCATCCCAACGCCGCGTCGACGGGCCGATCTTCGAGGTGAAAGAGACCCGATCCTCCCGCTTGGCCTGGGCTGACTCGTGCTTTGAGTACTTCGGGAGCTCCCGGTACTGTGTCCACTGGTCATAGGCCGTCTGGCGGGGGACCCCGACGTCGATGTGCTCCTCGATGATGTGCGAGCTCTTGACGGGCCCACCACCTCGGGACGGCTGCTTGCTGCCGGCTCCCCGGTCGTCCTCGCTGCTCTCGGAGGACGAGGACTTCTGAGCGCTGTTGGCTTGACGAACCATGGGCGTGTCTCTCCTCCGCCGTCCGGGCCGCTCGCCTCGAGCTGAGACGACCGCCCGGTCTCGAGTTGGTCAGGGTCTCGACGGCGCTTGCGCGCACACCGCAACGCGGCGATACGTGGAGCTACCCGGCGCTTCCTCGCCAAAAACCCTGTCTCTTCGGGAGAGGCGGGCTCGAGCCGTCACGTCCTCGCCGGCAACGGCGTGGGAGCGTGCTCGTGTGGCGTGGGTCGAGAGACCTGCCGTGGTTCGTCAGTCGGCGTCGCGACCGAGCTCGGCGGCGACCCGGATGAGGCGGGACTCGTCGGACTGACCGTCGGCCGAGAGTGCACGCAAGGTCGTCCACGCCCGGCAGGCGAACTCCAGACGGAACCGGTCCTCGGCGTCGGCGAGCGAGCACCCGACCAGTTCCTCGATCCGCTTCAGGCGGTACCTCAAGGTGTTCCGGTGGATGATGAGGGCGTGGGCGGCTGCGTCCTGGGCGCACGAGCACGTGAGATAGGTGGACAGCGTCTTCAAAAGCTCGCTGCCGTGCCGCCGGTCGTAGCGGATCAGCGGACCGATCCACCGGTTGATCTCCTGCCGCATCGCTGGGACGTCGTCGCTCCCGAACAGCCGCCAGATGCCGAGCTCGTCGTAGCGGATGACGCTCTGCTCTCTGCCGAGCGCCGACGAGAGCGACAGGGACGTCTCGGCGCTGTGCAGCGAGCTCGGAAGGTACTGGTAGTCGACGGCGTTGCCGATGCCGAGCCACACCGGGCAGCCGAGCTCCTCCGACACCAGGAAGACGAACTGCTCCCAGTCGACGTCGTGGTCGACGATGAGGGCCATGCTGTCGGCGCGTTGGGTCATGAGCAGATTGCGCAACTTGAGACGCCGGACGGCCTTCGTGATGGAGGCGGTGAGCTCTCGTCTCGGTTCGGCCGGTCGGACAAGGACCACGCGAAGCGGCACGGTGAGGTCGTAGTGGAGATGGCGGGCGAGCGCCTGGACGCGCTCGGAGCGCGGAGCGCTCAGGAGGTCCATGGCGAGATCACCCCACACCGTCACCTCGGCCTCGGCGATCCGCTGCTGCATGCAGAGCACGGTCGTGGCAGCCGTGGCCGTCATCTCGAGGGCGAGCAGCATCCACTCCTCGCACGCATCTGCTTCGATGCTCAGCACGGCGACGGTCGGCTGGGAGTCGGCTCGTACGGTCGCCGCCCAGCGGTCGCCGAGCCGGAAGCGAGCCGCGGTGGGGGCACCGTCGCTGAGGGCCCAGAGGGCTCCTCGGTCCTTCACGCTGGCAGTCAGGGTCCGGTCGCTCGTGAGCGCCGCCCGCGACTGGTCGTCACGCTCGTCCAGCAGAACCGGCCGCCCGATCTGTCGCTGCAGGGTCTGCGCGAGCTCGTGGCGGCCGGCTCCTCGAACCACGGCGATCGAGAGCTGGCGGTGCAACTCAGACAGAGTCATGAGATGCCGCCTCTCGACTACGGAAGTCGAGAGTGTCTCCGCTTCGGACAGGTGCATGGCACATCCCCCCCCAGCACGCCCGGGGCGTTCCCTTCCCCCGGCGTATCGACGCTTGCACCGACATCCATCGAATCGGAACCGCCCGTTCCGTTTTCGATCTGGAGCTCGCTTAGGAGAAGGTCACTGTATGTCTGCGCCGCCGCAGTCACAAGGCGTTTTGTGTTACAGCTCTGCGATGGCCCGACCGCTCAGGGTGTTCAGTCAGCTGCGCAGCGCGCGCCAATTGCCACCGAAGCCCTGAGTGACCTGCAACTTTGGGCTGCGGAAACCGATGACGGCCGGAAGATGCCCGGCGCAACCTGACTGGTGGGCACGCCATGGAGACCCGAGCCCGTGACGCAACTCCGAGAAGACGAGCAGGAGGTGGCCCATACGCGTCGCAGCAATGGCGGGTAGGCCGGCCGAGCATGATGGCGGCTGGTACCGGCGGACCATGTGGCCGCTCTCCTCGCCCCTAGCAGGTTCGTCCGAGTTGGGTGCGAGAGCGGCAGTGGGCCCATGATTCGCCCCATCACGGTCGTCGCATGAGGCACATGGCACCCGGGTGCATCATCGGAAGAAGGAAGACCATCGCTCACTGCGGCGAGTGCCTTGCCCGAGGAGGGCTCGGGTCCTCCTCCCGGCCCGGCACGTCAGCCGCAATCCGCCTGTAGGGAGTAGGCTCCTTCTTACGGGCGGATCAGGTTCCACGGAAGGGAGACCCAGCCCCCCTCCCCTTCTGATGGACCGGAAGGAGGCTCTTTCGGGAGCCTCCTTCTTGGTGTCAGGGGCGGGTCGTAGGGCGCTCAGAGAGGCCGCCGGTGCTCGTTTCGAAGAGCCCGCCAGTGCCCGAGTCGTGGGACCCTCAGTAGCCGTACCCACCGCCGCTCGTCGAGGAGGTCGAGCTCGAGCCCGACGTCGCGACGTCACGGGTCGACGGGCCGGAGGTCGCCCCTGCCCTGGCCAGGTCCCAGGTGCCGCCGAAGGAGACGATGCCCTCCCCGTGGGTCTGGCCAGCGCCGGAGTCGCCGGCATAGGTGTAGAGCGGGTAACCGTTGTAGGTCACCTGCCACTTCCCCCCACGCGAGACGTGCCCGAGGGTGCCCCGCATGCCGCCGGTGCCGCGAAGCGAGGCGCCCTTCGCCACGAGGAGCGGTGGCCACAACGCGGTGCAGGCGGAGGTGGTGCAGTGCAGCGTCCCGTTCGACTCGGAGCTGAGGACATAGAGCGAGCGGCCGGCGCCGTTGGTGAGGACCGACCCGTACGCCCCGACCGTGCGCGACCGCACGATGGCCGTGCTCGAGGAGGCGTTCGAGGTGGCCTTCGGAGACGACGAGGGCGACGACGATCCGCACGCGGCGAGCGCGAGCGCCGCACCGGTGAGCGTGAGCCTGGTTGCCAGGCGCAGCGAGGGCCGGCGGCTCGGCTGAGTGGCTCGCAGGACGGACATGGCTCCTCCCTCCTCGCGGCGTCCGGAGCCGGGTTCCGACCGTCCGGTCGGGAGGGTGTCGCACCCGTTCCCGGGCTGCCTTGTCTTCGCCGGAGCATACGCGCGGGCTCCTCTCGGCGGTTGTCGCCCCCTCAACGACACCCGGACACCACGGCGTCGGCCCGCTCGCGCGGGCGCTCGCGCTCCACGTAGTCTCTCTCACCATCTAGTCCCGCCATCGCGACAGGGCGGCGGCACCGTCCCGGGCCATGCCCCGCTGGAGACGCACCATCGGCGGGCAGTCGACCCAGATGGCGAGCGACAGGTGGTTCCTGAACGCCAGTCGGGAGGAGCCCACGCCCTCGAGGAGCACCATGTCGTGCTCCGGCACGACGACTGTTTCGCCGAGGCAGCCGGCGACCCAGTCATAGCGCCGGTACCGGACCCGCTCCCCGGCACAGGCGGGCTGGAGCACCTCCTCGAGCAGGCGCGGCCATCCCTCGAACGGCTCGTCGGGAGAGGCGAAGTCGTCGGTGTGGACGACCGGCACCTCTCCGAGCGCGTCCGAGAGCTCCGAGGCGAGGGTGCTCTTCCCGGCTCCGCCGCAGCCGTCGACGGCGATGACCGTCCGGGCGAGACCGGCAGGCCGGCGCACGCGGCGGGCCGAGTCGGCGAGCTCGCCGACGAGCGCACCCGGGTAGCGGGTGGCCACCGGACCCGCGGGGGCGGCCCGCCCCTCGAGCGACATGACGAGGCGGCGGTCGTCGCCTCCGACCGCCACGAAGCCGAGCCGCTCGTAGAGCCGGCGGGCACGGTTGGCTCGCTGCACGCTGAGGCGCACCGGTTGGCGCCCGGCCCGCTCGCGCACGAGTCCGAGGACCGCCGTTGCGATGCCGCGGCCCTGGCGGTCCGGTGACACCTCGAGGAGGTCGATGAACAGCCCGCCCTCCTCGTCGACCCGCCAGTGGAGCGCCCCGACGGGTCGCCCGGCCTCGCTCACGACCCCGACGACGTTACGCGGGTCGATGGCCCGAACGCCCGCCCGTTGCTCGACGGGGTCGGAGAGGCCGGACGACTCCTCGGCACAGGGCCGGAACGCTCCGGTGTGGAGCTCGAACAGCCACTCCCACTCGTCGTCGCGGGCGAGGCGCAGACCGACCTCCGGCAGGGTCGTCACGACCTGTGGACGTGGCGGAGCACGTGCCACGCCCTGGACGCGAACGCCCGCTCGTGGGTGCCCGAGGAGCGCCGCCGCCCCCCTCGCCGACCTTCGAGTGGCCCGGGGACGGGGGCCCGCGCCCCCGACCCGGCGGTCCCCGCCGGGCGGGGCCCTGGCCGTGGCCAGCAGGCTTCCCGGGGCCCCCTCACAGACCGAGCGGCCGCCGGTAGCGGACCTCGGCGAGTGGGAAGCCGAAGGACTGATCGACGCGGGTGACACCGTCGGGCCGCCAGCCCCACTTCTCGTAGAACCGCCTCGCTCTCCCGTTGGTCTCGAGCACCCAGAGCACGGCGGCGTGGCAGCCCTCGGCTCCGAGCAGGCCCGTGGCGGACGCGAGGAGGTCGGCCCCGACGCCCGTCCCCCAGGCCACCGGATCGAGGTTGATCAGCCAGAGCTCGCCCGTCGTGGGCTCGTCGAGGCCGCGGGCGGACCCGGCCCCGCTGATCCCGACCACCCGGCCGGTCGCGTCCTCGCCGAGGAGGAGTGTCGCCGAGGCGTCGCCATCCGCGAAGCGCCCGTCTCCGCCTCCGTCCTCGAGCCGGCGTCGCCACCGTGCGGAGACGGTCTCGAGGCTCAGGCCGTCGAGGTACGAGTCGGGCATGGCGCCGCGGTAGGCCCCCCGCCACGCCGCGATGTGTACCGTGGCGATCATGTCGGCGTCCGCCGGTGCCGCCGGCCGTATCACTGCCACCGCCTCCCCTTCATGGTCGTCCGTGCCGAGGAGTCTCGCGCCTCGGCACCGGGCAGGTCGGAGGTGACGTGAGGGACCAGCCGGTCATCACGAGCCCGGCCAACCCGCTCTTTCGGAGGCTGCGGCTCCTCGCGACGAGCAGCCGTCGGAAGGGGAGCTCGTTCTTCTTCGAGGGCGTCCAGCCCGTGTGGCGGGCGGTGGAGGCCAAGGCTCCCGTCGAGCTCGTCGTGGTCGCACCCGAGCTCGTCCAGGGGACACCCGCCGAGCGCCTGGTCGAGGAGGCCGAGGCGGCGGGGATCGCCTCGGCCTACCTGTCGGGCGAGCTGTTCGCACGTCTCTCGGGACGGGACGGGCCGTCGGGGGTGGCGGCCGTCTGCGATGGCCACGTGGCCTCTCTCGAGGACCTCGTGCCCGGCAGCGACGACGTCGTCCTCGTGCTGCACGAGGTCGCGAACCCCGGCAACCTCGGGTCGATCGTCCGGACCGCAGATGCCGGAGGGGCGGCCGCCGTCGTGCTGTCCGGCCGCACGGCAGATCCCTTCTCGACGACCGCGGTCAAGGCGAGCATGGGCTCGATCTTCTCGGTGCCCGTGGTCCGGGCCGCCACGGCCGAGGAGGTGTTCCACTGGGCCGGCCGCCACGGCGTCCGGACCCTGACCACCTCTGCGCACGCCTCCACCTCCTACCTCGATACGAGCTCGGCCCGTCCTGTGGCCGTCGTCTTCGGCAGTGAGGGGGAGGGCCTCGGCGCCGCGCTCCTCGGGCTCGGCGACGAGCAGATCCGGATTCCGATGGTGGGGAGCGCGAGCTCGCTCAACCTCTCCGTCTCGGTCGGGATCGTGCTCTTCGCCCTGCAGGCAGAGCGGCTCGCCCGGGCGCCGGTCCGCTGAGCCGCGCCGGGGTGCCGCCGCCCCCTGCCGGTAGGCTCGGGCGGTGCCGACGAGCCAGCGCGCCGGCCACCGCGCCCGCGAGATCGAGATCCGCTCCGCACTGAGCGGGCGTCTCCTGCAGGCCTGTGTTGCCGGCGCCGGCGGCTTCCTCGCCGTGCTCGCCCTCATCGCGCTGGCGGGTCGGGGATCGCCCTGGGCGGGCTTGGCGGCCGCCTCCCTCCTCGTGTGGGCGGCCTACTTCTACCGGCTCATCGGCCTCTGCGTCGTTGCAGGCGACGGGGTGCTCGAAGTGAGGAACCTCTACCGCACGAGGAGGGTCGCCCGATCGGCGATCCGGTCGGTCCATCTCGGCGAGAGCAGCGTGGCCAAGGCCCCGAGCCGGACGGTGGTGCTCGAGCTGGAGGGCGGCGGCTCGCTCCCTCTGGACGCCTGTGCCCGCACGGTGCAGTCGCGGCGGGGCGCCCGCCGCGTCGAGGATTTCCAGCGACGGCTCGCCAGCTGGTGCGAGGAGCCCGTCTGAGCGCGCCGAGCGCCGCGCTGCAGTTTCACGGTCGTGTGCGCACGGGTACCTCGTGTGCGTGACGACGACCTCGGGCCGTGACCAGGCCGTACACGGTTTCGGTCCGGCCCCTCTTCCCCCGGCGCGCGGTCCGCTCACCGAGGCGCTCCTCCTCGCCCTCGTCTCGGCGCCGGAAACGGTCCGCCTGCCGGCGCCGCGGTCGGCCGATCCGCTGGCCGACGACGACGAGGCGCTCGCCCTCTACCTCTGCTACGAGCTGTCGTACAAAGGCCTCGAGGGCGTCGACGACCGCTGGGAGTGGGAGCCCTCGTTCCTCGCCGCCCGTCGCGAGCTCGAGCGCCGCTTCGTCCGGCGGCTGCGGGGAGAGCTGCCCCCGGCGCCGGTCGACCCGAGCGCCGTCGGGGAGGCCATCGCCGCCGTGCTGGCGGCCGATCCCGCCCCGTCGGTCTCCCGGTACCTCCTCGAGGAGGGTCGAGCGACCGACTTCCGGGAGTTCGCCATCCACCGGTCGGCCTACCAGCTGAAGGAGGCCGATCCGCACACCTTCGCCATCCCCCGGCTCTCGGGCGTGCC
>JAKACF010000240.1 GCA_021821585.1 Actinomycetes bacterium | reverse complement strand
CCGATCTAGGAGGCTCGCAGCCGCGCTGACCGCCTCCTCGAAGCCGTCGGCGCCGCCGTCACCGTCTGTCGGGACGTAGCGCTGGGCGAGCACCACCGTCACCCCGGTGCTGACGTCCCGCTCCCGGTCACCGCCCTCTCGGACCATGAGGTCGCCGATGCGCGCCGTGGTGGGCCAGTGGATCCGGCGGAGGTCGTCGCCCGGCAGGTAGGGGCGCAGCAGGGAGGCGCCCGAGCGGAGGCGGTCGGCGGACGACCGCGTCGTCTCGAGGTCGGCGCCGCCGCCCCCCGAGGGCACCGCCCCCGACAGGGGCTCGGCCACCGGGCGGACGCCGTAGCGCGAGGTACCGACACGGGTGAGGCTGCGCCGGGCGGTGCCGAGGCCGTCGACGAGGACGGCGTCGAAGCCGGCGACCTCGTGGCGTCCCCGCCTCCCGGTCGGGAGGCGGAGCGAGACCGTCGCCCGCTCCCCCGGCACGAGGCGGGGGACCTCGACGAGCGGGCCGTCGCCGCCCCCGGTCGGAACGAGGTGGAGCCGGCCCGTCGGCGTCGGCACGGTGCCGGAGTTCTCGATGGACAGCTCGAGGGTGGCCGGGTCGCCGACCGAGAGGACCGGCGGGGCGACCTCGGCCGAGAGCGCCACGCGAAGCCGCGGCGAGCGCACCCTGGTCACGCCGAAGGCCACGACCGCACCGGCTGCGGCGGCCAGGCCGAACAGCTCGGTGACGCCGAGGATCCGGCCGGCGACCAGCATCGCCACGGCGAGGCCGATCACCACTCGTCCTCGGCGGGTCAACACGAGGGGTGACCCGTCGCCTCAGAGCCCCGTGTGGGGGGAGTCGAGCACCGGCACCTTCGAGAGCACCTCGGCGATGACCGGCGCCACCTGCTCCCGGCCACCCGAGCGGGCGGCGCGCAGCTCGAGACGGTGGCCGAGCACGGGCTCGGCGAGGGCCTTCACGTCGTCGGGGGTGACGAAGTCCCTGCCGTGGAGCAGGGCCCAGGCCCGGGCGGCCCGCTGCAGCGAGAGGGTGGCCCTCGGCGACATGCCGAGCTGGATCGCCGGATGCGAGCGGCTGGCGTTGGCGATGTCGACGACGTAGCGGCGGAGCGCCGGCGAGCAGTGGACCTGGGCTGCGGCGGCGGCCATGGCCACCACGTCCTCGGGCGAGGCGACCGGCTGGAGGCGCTCGAGGGGGTCGTCGGTCGCGTGGGTGGTGAGCAGCCCGACCTCCTCGGCGGGGTCGGGGTAGCCGAGGTGGATCCGCATGAGGAAGCGGTCGAGCTGGCTGTTCGGCAGCGGGTAGGTCCCGTCGTGCTCGTGCGGGTTCTGGGTCGCGATCACCATGAAGGGGTCGGGGAGGGGGTAGGTGTTCCCCTCGACGGTGACCTGCCGCTCCTCCATCGCCTCGAGCAGGGCCGACTGGGTCTTCGGCGGGGTCCGGTTGATCTCGTCGCCGAGGACGATGTTGGCGAAGATCGGCCCCGGCCGGAACTCGAACTTGCCCGAGTCCCGGTCGAAGATGCTCACGCCGGTCACATCCGAGGGCAACAGGTCGGAGGTGAACTGGATGCGGCGCTGGCGGGAGGCGATCGAGGCGGCGAGCGCCTTGCCGAGCGAGGTCTTCCCGACGCCGGGGACGTCCTCGACGAGGAGGTGGCCGCCGGCGACGAGGCAGGTGACGGCGTAGCGCACGGCGAGGACATTTCCCCTGATGACGCCTTCGACGTTGCGGACGATCGCCTCGAAGCGCTCGGCCGTCTCCTCGACGAGGGGCACGGTCCGGCCGAGGCCTGCCTCCTCGTTCCGCTCCTCCGAGGCTCTCATGGTTCAGGATTCTCCCAGTCGGGCCCGCATGATGCCAGGCGTCATCCGACCGCCACCGTAGGCGACGAGTGAGGCCACCGAGAGCGCGGCCGCCGTCGCCTCGTCCCCGGCGGCGAGCTCGTCGTCGGACCGCTCGAACAACGAGCCGAGCGACCGCCTCGACTCGACGAGGGCGGAGGCGGCGTCGCGGCCTGTCGCCAGGTGCTCGTGGAGGAGCGAGGCGACCGCCGGCATGCTCCGGTCGGCGAGAGGGGCGACCGCCGCCACGACGGCGCTCTGTGCGGGGCGCTCCTCGGCAGTCCCGCCGGCGAGGAGGGACGGCGCAGGACCCCCCAGGTCGTCGCCCCGGGCGAGGACCCGCCCGGCGTCGCAGGCCGAGAGGACGATGCAGGCGGGCCGGCGGCCGGCGGCGGTGATCTCGTGCACCGTGAGCTCGCCGTCGTGGACGAGGAGCGACGACATGGATGCGTTGTCGGCCCGAAAGCGGCCGTGGACGGCGAGGTGGGCGAGGTCGCAGCACGACAGCGCCGAGGCGACGGCCTCCCGGGTCGCGCCCCGGCCGGTGAGGACCCGGATCTCGGCGGCACCGTAGCGGCTGGCGACCGCCTCCACCTCTGCCGAGGCCGAGGCCAGCCCCGGCCCGGCGACGACGAGGACCCTCCCGGGAGGCCGGTGCTCGCCGGCCGGCAGGCAGGCGGCGTTCGGTCCCACCGTGACGGCGGTCGGCCAGAGCGAGGGCAGACTGCCCCAGGCGACGTCGTGAAGGCCGCCGGAGGGGACGACGACGACCCGGGGAGCCGCCCGGTGGGCGGCGAGCACCGGAGCGACCAGGCGGGCGTCGAGCTCGAGCGCCGAGCGGCGGGCGAGCGCCGCCATGGCGCGGCGGCTGGCGCGCTGGCCGCCCGGGCGCGGGGAGGTGACGAGGGTCCGCAGGGCGAGCTGGAGACCCGCCCGCGCCCGCTCCACCGGCGCCGACTCGCCGAGGTCGTGCAGCGCGGCGCCTCCGGTTCCGGCCGACACGGCGAAGAGCCGGTCGCGGTGGCGGACGAACTCGACGAGCACGAAGGAGGCGGCGCGATCGAGCACGGACAGCGCCTGGGACAGCAGATCGCTGTCGCCTGCGAGGCCGGCGCTCGCCAGCCGGCCGCGCTCGGCCCACTCGAGCACCGACGACGGCTCTCCGCCCCGGAGGGCGATCGACAGACCCGTCGCGGCGGCCTCGCGAGCCGCCTCCCTCTCGTCGCCGACCGGCAGGCGCACAAAGGAGGCCGGTCGCTCGCTCCGGGGCGGGGAGAGTCCCGCCTGGAGGGTGGCGAGCGCCTCGTCGTCCCGGCCACGGGCGAGCAGGGCGAGCCCGCGGGCATGAGAGGCGAGGACCCGGTCGGGCGAGGAGTCCGGGCCGCTCGGGGAGCACTCCTCCCCGACGGCGTCGAGCGCGAGGTCGGCCTCCCCGGCCTCGAGTGCCGCCCGGGCGGCGGTCACCCGCGCCGCCAGCGCCTGGCGGCGCCAGCCGGCCGACTCGAGCGAGCGTGCCGAGGAGCGCGCCGAGGCGTACAGGCCGAGGTGGTCGGCGGCCTCGGCGAGCTCGGCCCGACGGGCGCCGGCAGCGGCCTCGCGGGCGAGCACCGCCCAGGTCTCGCGGCCCTGTCGCGAGAAGGACTCCTCCGCCTGCTCGGCGGCGGCGATGGCTGCCTCCACGTCGTGGTCGGCGAGACAGGCCCGGGCGAGCGAGAGGAGGGTCTCGGCGGCGTCGGCCGCCAGGCCGGCGCGATCGAGGGCGGCGGCCGCCTCGGACAGTGCCTGGCGCGCCTCGGGCACGAGGCGTGCCGCCACGAGGAGGTCGGCACGGTCGGCCATGACGTGGTGGACGGGGAGCCCGAGCTCGACGTAGGCGGAGAGCGCACCGTCGAAGCACCTCAGCGCGAAGGGCACCTCGCCGAGGCGGGTGGCCACGCAGCCGAGGTTGTCGAGCACCTGGGCGGCGAACAGCTCCGAGCCGGTCCTCCGGTGCATCTCGAGGGCCGTCGCCAGCTCGGCCTTGGCCGCCCGGTAGTCGCCCCGCCAGAACAGCCCGAGGGCACGGTTGGCCCGCACCCGCGCCTCGATGCTCTCGGCGGCCCGGGGCGAGCGCCTCGGGGCGCCCCGGAGCGCCCCGAGGGCGCGGTCGCTGTCGGCGAGACCCTCCTCGTGGCGCCCGAGCCGGAAGTACAGGTGCGCCCGCTGCCCGTACAGCGTCGCCCTCGAGATGGCGGTGGCGGGCGGCCCGCCGAGGGCGTCGTCGAGCTCGGCGAGCGCGCCGGCGGGGTCCTCGGCGTGGAACGAGAGCAGGGCGGAGGTCGCCCGCAGCTCGGCCAGGCGGTCGTGCAGGGCGGCTCGCCGGGCGAGCGCGATGGCCTCGTCCGCCCACCGGCGGGCCTCGGACGGCTCGCCGAGGTGCAGGCACGAGATGGCGAGGCCGTGGAGGGCGGTCGCCCGCGCCTCTCCCTCCCCGGCCTGCGCCAGGACGGCCAGGCAGGACCGGCGCGCTCCCGAGGGGTCGGACTCCGCCATGGCGAGGGCGCCGTCGGCGACCTCGAGCAGCGAGTCCTCGGCAGCCTCCGTCCGGCTCAGATTCGGAACCAGCTGGTCGCGACGGGCTCCCCGCCCTCGTTGAGAGGGCTGCAGCGGAGGCTGACCGGCCCGGGGGGCAGCGAGGAGACGTGGAAGGCCCCGAAGCCGTCCGTCTCACAGGCCCGCGAGCCCGTGGCG
>JAKACF010000239.1 GCA_021821585.1 Actinomycetes bacterium | reverse complement strand
GCTCTACGCGATCAGGCGTGGGTGACGCCCTCTGATTCTCGCAGTAGGCCGAGTGTTCCATTCGACTCCTGAGTGCAGCAAGAGCCGGAGCCGGTAGTTCTGGAAATTGCGGAAACCGTGGCCGATTAACCGGCCCTCGGCCCGAGGCCAACCCCTTCCATCTCCTGGCGCCTGATCTCGATGCGGCGAAGATGGCGCTCGAGCTCGGCTACGACTCGGCCGTGTCGCGCAGCTTCGCCCTCCCAGCCGCGGGCTTCGGCGTCTGCTCTGAGGGCGAGGACATCGGCCAGCTGAGCACCCAACGTGGCGGCGAACTCCGGTCCGGGGACGTAGTTGTCGCACTGCTCACAGATGTTGGCATAGGGGCACGGGCCCGCCACTGGGTGTCGGGCGCAGTAGCCGTGGGCGACGCGGGTCTTCAGCATCTCGGCTTCCAGCCAGGCGACTCGATCCGGGACGAAGCTGCCGGCCGGCCCAGCGACCAGCACGGGAAGGTGTCGGGAACGGGCTCGGTCCATCGCCTCGTCGTAGGCCCTTCTGACTGTGTCGGACGCGAGGTTGGCGTAGCGAAGCGTCATCTCGGGCGTGACGTGTCCGAGTAGCGCCATGAGCACCTGCAGGCTCATCCCACCGTTGATCAGCGATGTCCCGTAGGTGTGCCTCAACTGGTGCGGCGTGATGTGAAGGGTTCGACCGCTCGCATCGTGCAGCCCTGCTCGCTTCACGGCGTCGTCGAGCGCCCTCCGGATGCGGCCCCCACCGATCCGTCTGCCGCCGGTGACGAAGAAGAAGTCCCTCTCGGCGCCGGTGCGCGAGTCCGGCAGCGCACGCTGGCAACCGCGCCGCGACGCCCAGTCATCGAAGGCTCCGAGGGTGTCGTCATCGACGGGGACCATCCGCTCGGTGTTCAGCTTTCCGACCGGGACTTTCAGCCAGGTCCCGTGGGAGCTGAAGTCCATCAGGCAGTCCAGCTCGAGATCGATGAGCTCGCCGAGGCGAACCCCCGTGCCGCGGAGGATCTGTACCGCGCACCGGGCGGCGGGATCCTTCTCGTGCGCGATCGCTGCCATGAGGTCGCGATCGACGTCGGGGGTGAGCGCCCGTGGGACGGCGACTGGAAGTCGCGGCAGGTCGCTTCGGTGCAGAAGGACGCGGCGAGGGCGCTCGGCCCAGCCCCACTCGGCGAGATCCTCGAAGAAGGATCGGAGTGTGGTGACGGCCTGGTGCTGGCGCACGATGCCGACGGGATGGCCAGCGCGACGCCCACGCGAAGGACGCCCCTTGTTCCATGCGAGGAACTCCTCCATCACCGACCGGTCGAGCTGGTTCCAGCGCTTCAGGCCGGGATGACGCTCGGCGAGCCAGAGGCCGAACAGCTCGAGGCTGTCCGCCCGGTCGCCGATGGTCTTCGGCCTGAGCGTCGGGACGAGAGCCTCGAGATACCGCACGGCGACCGCACGCATCGCCTGCTGCGGTATGGCGGCGACCTGGTCGGCGAGCGTGTGGTCCTTGGCATTCGGGCGCACCGGCGGCCTCTCGAGGAGACCGAGCTGGAAGCACACCTGGCGAAGCCCGGCGAGACGGTGCCCGAGGACTTTCCGCTGATTCTCGGTGATGCTCGGCACCGTGGCGAGCTCGCCGGCGAACCGGACGAGCACGTCGGCTGTCAGCTCGTCGAGCCGGCGGTTCGTCGTCATGCACACGAGCCCCAACTGCTGGATACAGACCTGATGCGTCCAGCTCGGGGCCCAGCCGAGTTCGTGCGCGACGTTCCGTGCCCGCTCTACCTCCTCTTGATGCCACTTGGCCCAGACGGCCAGGTGGGCACCTTTCGCATACGCGCCGAGCAGGTCGAGGTCTGCCATGCAGGTCTCGGTGAGGAAGCACCACGTGAGGAAGGGCCAGGCTCGAGTTCGATCGAGGTCTCTCACTCGAAGAGGCGTCGGCTTGGTCATGAACACCGAGGGGTCGGGCCACGTGGCGAGAAAGCTGCGAGCACCGCGCCGCCGCTGGGTCATGGCGGTCGCCGTGCACCGAAGCGAGCGGACGTACTGGTCGTAGGCAGCGAACAGGTCGCCGGGAGCACTCACAGCGTCCTCGACGACGGCGAGGAGCATCGTCACCGGGATCGTGCCTCGGCGTACTCGCGAGCGAGCGTGTCGGCCGACAGGTGCACGTAGCGGGCAGTCGTCTCCGGACTGGCATGGCCCATCAGCTCTCTCAGCACGAGGAGGTCGATGCCTGCCGTTGCGAGCTCGGTCCCGTAGGTGTGTCTCAGCCGGTGCGGTCGCACTCGCGTCGCGCCGGACCGAGCCCGGTGGGTCCGGAAGATTCGCCGCATGCCGGCCTCGGTGAGCGGAGACCCCGCCGTGGGCCCTCGCAGCACGACGAAGCACTCCGGGGTTGAGCATCCTGCCGGCCGCTCGTCGCGCAGGTAGGAGGTGAGCTCGGCGAAGAGCGCCCGGTCGACGGGCACGACTCTCTCCTTGTTGCCCTTCCCGACTACCCGGAGCCGGCGCAGGCCGTGGTCGACATCGGCGAGCAGGAGAGATCTGACCTCGCCGGCCCGCAGACCTCCGAGGAGCATGGCGAGAGCCATCGCCCGGTCACGATGGGTGTTCAGGTCCTCGACGAAGGCGGTGACCTCGTCAGGCTCGAGCGCTTCTGGCAGCCGGGTCGGCTCGCGGACGAGGCGGCCGCCGGTGCGGGGCCGGCCCGAGGAGATGTGACCGAGCAGACCTCGACGCTTGGCGCGCCAGCCGGTCGACCGACGAGCCACCGGAACCGGGTTGTCGGGACGCACGCCAGACAGCACGGCGTAGTCGAACAGACCGCGCACGACGGCGACTCGCTGATTCATGGTGGCGGGTGAAGACCCCGGTGCGAGCTGCACGACCTTGCCGCCCGGTTCGCGCCGGCCGAGCCAGTCGAGGAAGTCGAATAGGTCGGTCGGCTCGACAGACCTCGCGTTCAGGTCGCGCTCGGCGCAGAACCGGAGGAAGCTGAGGAGGTGGAAGGCATACGTCCGCACCGTCGCGACTGCGAACGCACGAGTAGCGAGATGATCGAGGTAGCGGTTGGCGAGGACGACATCGTCGCCAGGTCCGAGGATCCTGTGGCCGCATCCATCGTGTACGACCTGCATCGCACACCTCCATTGCACAGCTCAGCACCAGTGTGATCACCCGGCTGCCCGTCGTCGCGGATGGTCACCGCCGAGGGACGTGAGGGCCGGTAAACCGATATCCTGCGGATCTTCTCGGTGATCAGATTCTGCGCCTCGGTCGCGCCGTTCGATGCGCCGGTCACGTGGAAGTTCAAGATCTCGGCCTCCCAGGCGCGCACGGTCTTGCCGAGCCGGGTGAGCTCTTTCACCTCGGCCCAGGCGACGTGGGCGTAGAAGGCCTCGAGCCGCCGCCTCGCCATCGCGAGCGACTTGGCGGCATACACCTCACGAAGCAGCTCCTTTCCGAGGATCGTCGCCCCGACCTCGCCGTCGGGGTCACCCTCGCGAAGTGCGGTGAAGAGGCGCTCGCGCTGGTGGGAAGCGAGGCGCTCGAAGCCCCTCGTCATGAGGCGCCTGGTCCGGTAGAGGGGGTCGTCGCGGTGGCCACGACGGCCGAGGATCTCGTTCTGGACTCGTCTCCTCACGTCGTTGATCGCCTCGTTGGCGAGCTTGACGGCATGGAAGTGGTCGATCGTCACGACCGCGTCCGGAAGCCCGCGGAGCAGTCCGTTCGCGTAGCCGCGGTGCGGGTCGATGGCGACGTGTCCTACGCCGGCCTTCCACTCGGGCGTCGCCCCGAAGAGCCAGTACGCCACGTCATCCGCGTTCCTGCCGGGAACGACGTCAAGGAGCCGTCCAGAGCCGATGTCGACGAAGCTCGTCGCGTAGAAGGTGTTCCTCGCCCGAGACGCCGAGAGCATCTTGTGCTCGTCGATCCCGAGGGCGGCGACGCCCTCCATCCGGTCCGGGTCCTCGACGAGCGGGACGCCGTGGCGGCGCACGGCCTCCATCGCCGTCGCCCAGCCGACGCCGAACTCGCGGGCGACCTGTGCGACCGAGTGGCCGTCTTCGCCGACGCGCCGGCAGATCTCTCGTGCCGCCCGCGTCGTGAGCGACCCCTCGACGAGATCGCTCTGCTCGGTGAAGCTCCGGCGCTCGCAGTCGGGGTCCGGGCACAGCCACCGGCGCTTGCGCCATACGAGGCGGGTTGCCCGTCCCGCCATCGGCAGGTCGCGGACCTGGACGACTGATCGGCCGTGCCCGGTCGCGATCACCCCGCAGCTCGGGCAGCCGACAGCGCGTCCTTTCGTCTCGACGAGCACGAAGCACTCGCCGTCCTCGTCGGTGCTCGCGAGCACGACGAACCCGTCCATGCCCAACAACGCGGTCGCGTCGCTACTACCGTCCATCTGTCCGTGACCTCCGGTCTCGCTGGCTTTGTCACCTGCAAGATTCGGAGGTCGCGGACCTCAACTGGTGGATCTATCGAACGGCCCGGTAGTCAGCACCGCCCCACGGCTGATCGCGAAGAGCCCCCTTGCTGCCCGCTTGGAAGGGGCCCGGACCTCCGA
>JAKACF010000238.1 GCA_021821585.1 Actinomycetes bacterium | reverse complement strand
GCGCAGGCTCGAGCCCCACTCGACCCAGCCGGCGATCCGCCAGATGACCGTGTTGAGCGCGAGGACGACGCCGTAGGCGATGGCGAGCGGCTCGAAGGTCCGCGAGAAGCTCGCGTGGGGAGGAAGGGCTGCGACCCTCGTCAACAAGGTGGCGAATATGACCGGGGCGGCGACCGACTGCAGGGCCGTCGCGAGGAGGATGAGGAGCCACCCCGTCGTCATGGCGGCGCGCTCCGAGCCGACCTCGTTCCAGCAGAAGCGAAGCGTGTCCTTGGTCGTGGCCGGCGGGAAGAGAGTGTCGAGGTCGGTGCTCATCGTGTGCTCCGAGATGCGTGTCAGACGAACAAGAAGAACAAGAAGAAGAAGAAGAACAAGAAGAAGAAGGGGTGGCCCGGGGGACGGGCGGGCGCGGCGCAGCCGAGGGCGTGCGGCGCGATGAACCGGGGTGCTCGGCGGTGGCCTAGGCCACCGGGAGAGGCAGGAGGCGGTGTCGGGTCAGAAGACCGGCGACACGACGAGCCTTGTGCCGAGGGTGAGCACGGCGCGGTCGCGCACTCGGCGCTGTGTGATCGTTGCTGCCATCGATGCTCACCCCTTTCTGCTCGCTCGGAGCCGACCATCATATGACATCTCGGCGGCGATGTAAAGAGGTTCTTCCCCGAGACTCTGCCCCGTTCGAACTGCTGTCAGCGCGATGTCGCGTCCGCGGTGACCGCCGGGAGTGGGAACGACTCGGCCGGCACCGGACGGCCGAACAGGAAGCCCTGGATGTACGGGATGTTCAGCCGCCGCACCTCGTCGCGCTGGCGCTCGGTCTCGACGCCCTCGACGATGACGGCGAGCTCGAGCGTCCGGCAGAGCGCCGCGATCGTCTGGAGCAGGGCGGCCGCACGGCGGTCCTCGTCGAAGCGGGCGATGAAGGAGCGGTCGATCTTCACGAAGTCGAGGGGCAGGCTGGCGAGGTAGCTGAGCGAAGAGTGACCGGTCCCGAAGTCGTCCATCCCGACGTTCACCCCAAGCCCGCGGAGCTCCTCCAGCACGCGGGCTGCCCGGTCGACGTCGGTCATGACGGCGCTCTCGGTCACCTCGAGCGCGATCGCCGCCGGGGAGGCCCCGCTCTGCTCGAGGGCGTCGACGACCTCGGCGACGAGGTCGACCTCGACGAGCTGGCGGCTCGAGACGTTGATCGACATGGACCCGGGGAAGCCGGCAGCGGCGAAGGCGGCCGCCTGCCGGCAGGCGGTCTCGAGCACCCATCCCCCGATCGGGACGATGAGGCCGGAAGACTCGGCGTAGGCGACGAAGCGGTCCGGCCCGAGGAGGCCCTCGGTCGGGTGCTGCCAGCGCAGCAACGCCTCGGCTCCGACGACGCTCCCGCTCTCGGAGTCGACGACCGGCTGGTAGAAGAGGCGGAGCTCGTCGCCGGCGAGCGCCCGGCGCAGCCCCGAGGCGGTGTCGAGCTGGGCGGTCACCTCCTGGCGCATCCGCAGGTCGAAGACCGCCGCCCGGTCCTTTCCCGCCTGCTTGGCCGAGTACATGGCGGTGTCGGCCTGGGCGAGGACGTCGTCAGGTGTGAGGCCCGCCGACGAGGCGATGGCGATCCCGATGCTGACCGTGACGACGACGTGGCGGTCGCCGAGGCCGATCGGCGCCGCGAGTGCCTGGCGGATCCGGGCCACGACCCGCTCCGCCGCCTCGCGGTCGGTGTCCTCGCACAGGACGATGAACTCGTCGCCGCCGAATCGGGCCACGAGATCCGAGCGCCGGAGCTCGCCGGCGATGCGCTCGGCGACAGCGGAGACGATCTGGTCGCCCGCCGCGTGCCCGAGGCTGTCGTTGACGAGCTTGAAGTCGTCGGTGTCGATGAACAGCACGGCGACGCTCCCGCCGTGACGGTCGAGGCGGGCGAGGGCGGCCGTCAGCCGGTCGAAGAGCAGGATGCGGTTGGGCAGCCCAGTGAGGTTGTCGTGCAGCGCCTGCTGGCGCAGCTCCTGTTCCACGCGGCGCCGCCCGATGGCGGCCGCCAGGACGTTCGCCGTCGCCTCGAGGAACGAGACCTCGTCACGCGAGAAGGCGTCCGGCTGGGTCGAGTACACAGCGAGCGCGCCGAACAGGTCGTTGCCGTCGCCGATGGTGGTGGCCGCCCCGCTCGTGATGCCGAGGTGGGACAGTCGCGGGTAGCAGTTGGCTCCCGGGTCCCTGTCGTCGCTGCCCCAGACCACCGACCGGCGCTCTCTAAGCGCACGGGCGGCGAGCGAGACGGGGCGGCCGCCGACCTCGGCGGCGAAGGTCCCCTCGACCAGCGGAGAACCGAAGCGGACGACGACGTTCAGCCGGTCGTCGCCCTCGAGGCGCAGCACGGTGCAGTGCTCCACCTCGAGGACGGTGGCGACCAGGTTCACCGCCCGGGTGAAGAGGCCCTCGACCGGGCCGCCCCGCAGCGCCTCGCGGCTCAGCACGGCGACGGCGTCCTGCTGGGCGGCGCGACGGCGCCGGTTGGACACGTCGCGGCTCGTCACGACCACACCGGCGACCGCCGGGTCGTCGAGGCGGTTGTGGGCGGTCGACTCGAGCCAGCGCCATGACCCGTTCCGGTGCCGGTAGCGGTACTCGAGCACCCGGCCCGGCTCGCTCTCGCCGATGAGCTTCCAGAACGACTCGGCCGCCGACACGTCGTCGGGGTGGATGAGCGACAGGGCGTCGGTGTTGAGCAGCTCGTCTGGATGCCAGCCGAGCATCGTCGTCACGGCCGGACTGCAGTAGAGGTAGCGGCCTTCGGCATCGTGAAGGGTGATGACGTCCCACGAGCCGCTGACGAGGGCTCGCAGCCGCTGCTCGCTCGCGGCGAGCTGGCGCTCGGCGTCACGGGCCTCGCTGACATCCCGGATGTTGAGGACGAGGGCGCCCACGTCCGGGTCCGCGAAGCGGTTGGTGACGACGATCTCGGCGTGGCGGAAGCTGCCGTCGCGATGGCGCACCCGGTACTCGGCGGGCGCCGTCACGCCTGGGGTCGCCAGGCGGAGAGCGAAGTTGGCGCTCGCCAGCTCCAGGTCCTCGGGATGGAGGAACTCGAAGGCGGACCGGCCCTCGACCGTCTCGGGCGGGTAGCCGAGCAGCGCCGTCGACGCCGGCGAGGCGTAGAGGATGGTGCCGGAGCCGTCGAGCAGGACGGTGAGATCGGAGGCATGGGCGACGAGCGCCCGGAAGCGCTTCTCGGACTTGCGGAGCGCCTCCTCGGTCGCGACGGCCTCGCTCACGTCGAGGACCTGGCTGAACAGCCCGACGATCTCCCCCCCACCGCTCCGCATCACCGTCGTCGTGCGCTGGACGGTGAGCACGGTGCCGTCCGGGCGGACGTACCGCTTGCGCCGCTGGTCGCTCTGTGCGCCACCCGAGAGCAGGGACTCGAGCGTCGACACGGAGACCGACCGGTCCTCGGGATGGGTGACGTCGACCGGCTTCAGGCCGACCAGCTCGTCCTCGCTGCGCCCGACGAGACGGCAGAAGGCAGGGTTGACCAGCCTGAACCGGCCCTCGAGGTCGAGGATGGCCATGCCGGTCATGGCATCGTGGAAGGCTGCCTCGAGACCTACGGGACGCTCCGCCGTCTCTGCGAGGGGCGTGTCGCCCACTGTCATCGTTCGTCTCCTGTCCGCCTCCACTATCGGCAGGTCGCGGCCTTCACTTGAGTACCCGGAACTGAAACACACCCGCCGGCGACGGGCGCGAGCCACGGTGCCGCCGGCTCTCCTCGGGAGCCGACGTGCCGGAGGGAGCTCCCGGCGCGGCTCCCCTTGTGCTGGCCTCCCCCGCCGGCCTACACTCGTGACGGACCGCACCTCAGGTCTCTGCGTGAGCTGCGCATGAAGAATGTGGAGCTCTTTCAAGCGCGCAAAAGTCCTTGATCGAGGCGGGTTTTCTCCCTACGATGCGGCCCATGACCCGCGTCCCCGGCTGTCCCTGCGCGCCCGCCGGGACACGGGACCGGCTCGGTTCCCGGTGAGGCACCTCCGCCGGCTGCTCGTCGACGTTGCCCCCCTCCGGGAGTCGGCTGCCTTCCGCCGGCTGTGGGTCGGCGGCGGGCTGTCCGCCGTCGGGGGCCAGATGACGAACTACGCCGTCATGCTCCAGGTCTTCCTCCTCACGCGCAGCTCGCTCTCGGTCGGTCTCGTCGGGCTGGCGATCGCGCTCCCCTCGATCGGGGCCTCGCTCGCCGGCGGCGCCATCCTCGACACCGTGGACCGGCGGACGACGGCGCTCGTCGGGACGAGCCTCCAGGTCCTCGTCTCCGCCTCGTTCGCCGCCCAGGCGTTCGCAAACCTGAGAGACGTCCCGCTCCTGTACCTGCTCGTCGCCGTCCAGTCGGCCGTCGGCGGCGTCAACGCGCCGGCACGGCGCACCTTCATGCCGCGGCTGCTGCGCCGCGAGCAGCTGGCCGCCGGCGCCGCCCTGCAGGCGCTCGTCGGCTACACGAGCATGCTCGCCGGACCTGCGCTCGCCGGCGTCGTCACCGCCACCGTCGGCCTCAGGGACTGTTACGCCATCGACGCCGCCAGTTTCCTGTTCGCGCTCTACGCC
>JAKACF010000007.1 GCA_021821585.1 Actinomycetes bacterium | reverse complement strand
GAAAGAGCGTCCTCCCCGCCATCTCCGCGTGCCCGGGGAGCCCGCCACGGTGGCGGAAGTCGACGAGCGACTCGGCGGTGAGGGCGAAGCGACCGTCGTCGGGGAAGGCGAAGTCGGCCGAGCCCGTCTCGGCGAAGCGGGCCCGGAGCGCCTCGTTCAAGACGGCGAGGGTGGCGTAGACGACCGGCACCGTGTGGCCGGCGCCGAGGACGAAGCGGTCCGAGAAGCGCCGCCACGGCCGCCTCAGGTCCCAGCGCATCGCTCCCGACAGCATGAGGGTCACAAGGAGGTGGACCTTGGAGCGGGAGCCGCCGGGATGGCCGCTCTGGCGGTAGTCGATCATGAGGTCGAGGCACTCGTCGACGAGGTCCTTCACGACCTCGAAGCGGCCGGCGTCCTCCTCGGCGGAGGCACGGAGCCGCCGGACCTCCGCCTCGCTTCCCGGCCCGCCGGCCCGCGCGCGAAAGCCGGTCGGGTGCTGGCGGAGCGTCGTCATCGCCTGCAACTCAACCTGTCGTCAGGCGGGCGGCGCTAGAGGAAAAGGTCCCGTTCGACAAGGCGCCACGGGTTACATTGAGCCTTTCGGCGCCCCGTGCGCCCCGACCTGAGGAGCACAGACGATGCTGAAGGGCTTCAAGAACTTCCTGCTTCGCGGTGACGTGATCGTCGTGTCGATCGGCCTCATCGTGGCGCTGGCGTTCAGCACCCTCATCAAGGCCTTCACCGACTACATCATCAACCCGCTCGTCAGCCGCGCCGAGGGGAGCCATCCGATCGGCCTCGGCGTCCAGCTCGGTCAGAGCGGAAACGCCTCCACCTTCGTCAACTTCGGGGGCCTCATCTCCGCCATCGTCTACTTCGTCATCTTCATGGCGGTCCTCTACTTCGTGCTGGTGCTGCCCTACAAGCACGTCGCCGCGCGCCGGGGCCGCGTCGTCTTCGGCGACCCGAGCCCTGTGAAGACCTGCCCGGAGTGCCTGCAGAGCGACCTGCCGGCGGCAGCGCGCAAGTGCTGGCACTGCGGGAGCGATCAGCCCGTCTGAGACCCGAGCTTGCGCGGGCTGCTCCTCCGCGCCCGCTGCGGGGCGGCCGTGGCGACGACATCGGTACCCGGGGCGGGCGACCCGGCCTCGCCGCGGGGAGCCCCGCCGGAGAGGTCGTCGAGGCCCTGCCGGGCCGGCTCGGGCAGCAGGGTCGTGAGGAGGATGCCGGCGAGGGAGAAGAGCGCCGCCACCCCGAGCATGCCCCGCAGGCCGATGCGGGCCTCGAGCGCCGGGACGAGGAAGACCCCGAGGAAGGCGCCGAGCTTGCCGATGCCGGCGGCGATCCCGTGCCCGGTCGTGCGCGAGCTCACGGGGAAGACCTCGGAGGGCAGCACGAAGGTCGTGGTGTTCGGCCCGAACTCGACGAAGAAGTAGCTGAGGCCGAAAACGGCCACGAAGGCCCCGACGCTCGCGGTGAGCGCCGGCACGGCGAACAGGAGGAGGAAGGCGACCGCCAGCACGGCGAAGCCGACGAACTGCAGCCGGCGATGGCCGAAGCGGTCCATCTTCACGACCGCCAGCGCGTAGCCGGGGACGGCGAAGACGACGAACATGACGAGGGACCAGGCCAGCTTGGCGAGGAGGTCGGCGCTCGGGTCGACACCCTTCAAGATGACCGGGAGCGAGAGCGTGTTGCCGTAGTAGGCGTAGTCGAAGACGAACCAGCTCCCGGCGGTGGCGACGAGGAGCCGGAGAAGGCGACGGTCCCTCAGCAGCTCGAGCAGGCCGATCCGGCGCCCGGGGTGCGAGGCGGCCGCTGCGGGCAGCCGCTCTGCCGGGAACGGCGTCACCGTGCCGCCGGAGAACCTGGCGAGGTCGCTCGCCGCCCGCGAGGCGTCGTTGCGCACGCCGACCTCGAAGCGGGGGGACTCCGGCATGCGCGAGCGCAGGTAGATGACCGCCGCCGCCGGCACGGCGCCGAGACCGAGCAGGAGCCGCCAGGTGAGCGCACCGGGGACGTGCGAGCCGAGCAGGCCGAGCGCCACGAGGGGGCCGACGACGAGGCCGAGCGCCTGCATGGAGAAGACGAGCCCGACGAGGCGCCCGCGGTCGTTGCGGTTCGAGTACTCGCTCATGAGCACGGCCGAGACCGGGTAGTCGCCGCCGATCCCGAGCCCGAGGACGAAGCGGGAGACGACGAGGAAGGCGAAGCCCGGAGCGAGGGCGGAGAAGACGGCCCCGACGATCATGACCGCCGCCACCACGGCGTAGATGCGCTTGCGGCCGAACAGGTCCGCCAGCCGGCCGAAGATCATCGCCCCGAAGAACGCCCCGAAGATGGCCGCACCCGAGACCCAGCTCATCTCGGTCGTCGAGAGGTGCCACTCGGTGGCGACGAGGGCTGCGACGGTCGAGATGACGAACAGGTCGTAGGCGTCGGTGAAGAAGCCGACGCCCGAGACGAGGACCGCCCGCCGGTGGAACGAGCCGATCGGAGCGTCGTCGAGTGCTGACAGCAGGGCTGCGCCCACCGTCGGCTCCTTCCCGCCTTCGATCGCCTGCATCCGGCGCTCGCCCTCCTGGCTCACGGACGCGACCAGTCCGCGTCACGAGATGTCCCCCTCGTGTTCAGCCTTCCGGTTCCATGTGAACGCCAGGCCTCCCGACGGTGACGTCGAGGTGAACAACACCTGAACGATGTGCGAACCGACGGAGCCTCAGCCCTCCGAGGCCCGGCAGCCGGGCCGGTGCTCGCCACCCTCGACGGCGCCGCACTCCTCGCAGACGAGGTGGGCCCAACAGGCCGCCTCACCGCCGCTCGCCGCCGGGTCGTCGGGCGGGGGCGGGGCCGAGTAGAACTCGAGGGACACCCGCGCCGGCTCGAGGAGCGTGACCTCGTGCTCCGCCCCGGGCGGGACCGGGTGTGAGGCGCCGGGACCGAGCTCGCTCACCGGCGGATCGGTGCCGGCGATCGTGAGACGGAGGGCGCCGTCGTGCACGGTGAGCACCGCCCAGGTCCCCCGTCCGAGGCAGTGGGCCCGGCGCAGCCCGGCCGGCAGGCTGTGCTCGTCCCACTCCGGGCTGCGGTGCTCGAGGCGGGCGTCGGCCGGGAGCTCGCAGCGGTCGCAGAGCGGGCACTCGATCGGCGAGCCGAGGCGCTCGCGCCGCCCGCCCTCTTCGAGCACCCACTCCCGGAGCTGGAACGGCGGACAGTGCCGCACGTGCTGGCGATGTCCGCAGTCGAGGTGGGCGACGTAGTCCCCGGCCTCGTCCAGCTGGAAGCCGGTGATCGAACGCTCCATCCACCCTCCAGGCTCGCCTGCCGGACGCCGGGCGCCGCCGTGGCACCCGTGTTCCGCCGACTCCCCGGCGGCGGGCGCCCCGAGGGGGCGCCGTGACGAGGCTAGACGCCACCCGCCGCGCCGTGACCGTGCGCGGGCGCCCGGGAGGCCTCCCGTCCGCCGTCAACATGCGAGGGTCCCTTCGGCGTAGACGAGGTTCATCGTCGCCTCGATGAGCGTCGTCGTCCTCTGGAACGGCGAGCGCCACTCGACCTCGAAGTAGTGGTTGTCGTTCGCCTCGAAGGGCTGGGCGCTGATGAGGAAGGTGAACGAGGTGGTGTCGATCCCGCCCGCCGGCGTGAACCTCACCGCGTCGGGTCGCATCGTCGGGCCGCCGTCCATGCGGACGAGCACGCCCATCGGAGCGCCGTCGCCCTCCAGGCTGACGGTGGCGCTGACCTCGCCGCGGGCACAGTCCGCTTGTTGAGGCCGGGGACCGGCTGGAACGTGCTGCTCGTCGTGCTGATGGCGCCGAGCCGCCAGGCGGCCGACTGCAGGTCCACCGTGGAGGAGAGGGTCCCGGTGGTGGCGAGCGCCACACTCGGGACGGCAACGGCGGCGAGCAGCGCCGCCAGGGAGACAGGGACCCACCGTCGCCGCATCGCTCGCCCTCCTGCGTCGAGAACGTCGGGCACCATGCCCCGCCAGGCTGAGCCTGTGCCTCGCCGGGCGGCCGCGCCAGGGCCGAAGTGCCCGAGGTGTGCCGGCCCGGCCGAGCCGCTGGGGAACAGCTCAGCCGGGCCGGCCCGCCGCCGCCCTCTGCTGCTGCCGGGCGAGTTGGCGCGGCTTCGGGCAGGCGGCGAGAGCATCGCCGGTCGACCTCCGGCAGTCGGGGCAGAGTGCCCCGCCCCCGGGGGCGCGCCACAGCACGCCGCCGCAGGTGTCGCAGCGGTCGAGGCCGCGGCTGCACGACCACCCCTCGTAGCGGCGGCTCATGAGCGGGCAGCCGCGACCGGAGCAGACGGCGAAGGCGTCGTCGGGCGCGATGGCCGCGACCGGGCAGAGCTCGACGCAGCGGGCGCAGTCGTCACAGGTGAGCGGGTCGATCCAGTAGGTGACGAGGTACCCCTCGCTCTGGCGCAGCGCGCCCGTCGGGCAGGCGAACTCGCAGGCCCCGCAGCCGATGCAGTCCGGGCCGACGGCGAAGGCCACGCCTCGCAGGTCCTCACGCCCGGGCGGGCGCCGGCTCGTCCGCCGGCGCCGCTCCGAGCACGGCGGCGGCGTCGAGGAACTGCTGGATCGTCTCGGCATAGCGGAAGACCCGGTCACGCCGGACGGGGTCGTCGCCCTTCACCTCGAGCGGGACACCGGCGAGGGTGAGGGCGTTGAAGGTGTGGTGCAGGTCGGCACCCCCGTGGGCGGCGATGTTGTCGAACATCTCACCGAAGGTGGCGAGCTCCCCCTCCACGACGGCGTCGGCGTCGAAGGCCGACAGGTCCTCGAGCTCGCCGGCCGACGACAGCTCGTAGCCGTCGAACACGATGCCGAAGCTGCGTGTGGCGCCGTCGGCACCGCGCATGGCGAAGGCGAGGCGCAGTTCGGCGAAGCCGAGGCGCTCGAGGTCGAGCACGCGGCTCGCTCCTGACGCCAGGGCGTCGAAGAAGGCGCCGCTCGGGAAAAGGACCCGCTCGTCATGCGACATGACTGGCCTCCAGCTGGTCCTGCCCGGCCGGGCCGACGCCGGCGATGCCCTCGAGGAGGGGCTTCGGGAGCCGGATCCGGGACCGACGGTCGAGGCCGGCCCTCGCGCAGCGCTCGAGGTACTCCTCGATGACCCGGGTCCGCAGGACGTCGGCGGCGCCGAGGGCGAGCTCCTCGGCCTGGCGCACTCCCCCGGCGGCGAGGATGGTCGTCGGCTCGACGACCTCCGGCGTGGTGAACAGCACCGAGATGAGCTCCTCGCCCCGGTCGAGGTAGGCGTGGAAGTCCTCGGCGAGCGAGGGATCCCGCTGCAGCCGGTAGCGCAGGTGCATGGTCCCGTACGCCACGTGGCGGGCCTCGTCCTGCATGCAGAGGCGGAAGATCCGCTTCTCGACCGGCGAGGGGGCGAGGAACTCCCCGGCCCGGAAGAGCGAGAGCACGATCCCCTCGCCGAGGAGGTGCATGAGCGCAGAGCCCTCGTCGTAGCTCTCGGCGTCGAGGATCAGCTTCAGGAACTGCTCGACCACCGCCTTGGCCCGGCCGAGCCCGCCCCCGCCGGCGAGCGCCCGCTTGCGGAAGACCTCGGTGTGGCGTGCCTCGTCCATCACCTGGGTGCAGAGGAACATCTTCGCCTCGACGAAGTCGTGGTTGATCCGCCACAGCCACTTCGCCGGGAAGTCGGCGGCCACCATCTCGACCTCGGAGAGGACGGTGGCGAGCTGGCACATGGCGTGCTCGAGGTCGGGTGGCAGCTCGCCGAGCTCGGCCCAGGGCACGTCACGGGTCGCGCTCCACTGCCGGCTGACGGCCTCCTCGTAGAGCTCCATGACGTTGTCGGACCAGACCTCGGCCTTGTCGTTGATCGTGTAGCCCATGTCGGGCACGTCGTCGTCGACCGCCGAGCCCCTCGGCGCCATGGTGCGGCGGGGGGGCCGGTCCGGCACCTCGCCGTAGGAGCCGACGGCGATGTCGCGCAAGGTGAGCCCCACGCGGCCGGGCGTGGCCCGGACGCCCCACTCGGTTCCCGGCTCCTTCAGCCAGCCGAGGTCGAACTGCCCCTTGGCGGCACGTTCCAGGTAGGACAGATCGGCGCTCAGCTCCCCCACCGCGCTCCTCCTCGGGTCGGGCACCGCCGCGAACCCTCACAACCTTTAGTGCGGTGCTGCACGTAATATAGCCCGCTCACAGACCGAGTCAAGGGTGCATTCCACCGGGGCGCCGGCTCCCGCCGGCGCAGGCTGGCCGGGCCGGGTCCGCCGCTGGCCGCGACGGGCGGACGCAGGCGGCCTCAGGCCCGGGCCGCGGCGGAACGGGCCGGCGCCGGTGCGCCGCCGTCCTCGAGCGACTGGGCGAGGCGGCGCAGGAACGAGCGGAGGGTCGCACGGGCCCGGCGCTCGAGATCGTCCGTGCGACCGCCCGCCTCCTCGTGCCAGGAGCCGGAGACGCTCACCTCGCAGCGCTCCGGGTCGAGCGCGCTGACGCTGAGCTGTCCTTCGAAGAAGCTCGGAGGCGTCGCATCGGCCAGGCGCCACGCGAGCATGTACCCCTCGCCGCCTCCCGCCGTGCCGTTGGAGGGCTCGCCCGCGACGGGCAGGATCGAGACGTCGACGCCCTGGCGTCGGCGCCGTGAGCTGCCGGATCGGGCCTCGGGCGAGGTCGCCTGGGCGAGGAGTGTCGGCAGCTCGCGCCCGGCCCGGGCGAGGCCGACGCGGACGTCGGGGGCCGACGCCTCCACCTGGACGAGGTCCTGCAGGTGGACGACGAAGGGGTGGGCACGGTGCGAGTCGGCCGGCACGGCGTAGGTGCCGGCCTCGATCGCCTCGTCACGAGCAGCCACCGCCGCCAGGCTCGTCTCGGCGAGCAGCTCCCTCAGCGCCGTCGTGGCCGCCGACCAGGTCTCGTGCAGCGGGCAGACCTCCTCCCAGCGGCACGGGCCCTCCCCGAGGGCGCAGCGCTCGGCCCGCAACGGCCCCTCGGCCGCCTCCACGACCTCGAGGACGGTGATGTCGCGCGGGTGACGGCGCAGGCGGTACCCGCCGTCGCGCCCGGCCTTCGAGACGGCGAGGTCGGCCCGGACGAGGTCCGCCAGTATCTGAGAGGCGAACGTGCGGGGAACCTCGGTGTCCTCCACGACCTCTCTGATCTTGCGGGAGCCACCCTGGTCGAAGGCACGCGCGAGAGAGATCGCCGCCCGCATCACGTAGTCGCCCCGCTTGGACAACGTCATGTCCATGAGTCCAGGTCCTGTCTCTCGGTTCACGACAGGCTAGCGCCGGTAGGCCTGCAGGCCGTGCCGTGCCGACGCAGCTCAGTCCACGAGCGCCGCCTCGGCGGGGTCCGCCTTCTCGGCGCCGGTGCCGAACGCCGCCGCAAAGGGCACCGAGGCCTCGGCCTGCCCGCGGCGCGGGCCGAAGGCTGCCTCGGCCACCACCCGGGCGCCACGGGACTCGAAGGCCTGGCGCATCTCCGAGAGGGCCCCACGGGGATTGACCCCGTAGGTGCAAAACACGCCGACCTCCTTGCCCCCGAGCCGGGGCAGGCTCGAGAGCCAGGCGCGCATGGGGGCGGCGGGGTGCACGCCCGCCACGACGAAGCCCTCCACCCAGGTCCCCGCCACGACGACGTCGGCGTTGGCGAGCTCGTTCGTCCCGACCGCCGCCACGGGAAGGGTGCGCACCCGGTGGCCGGCGGCGGAGAACTGCCCGGCGAGCGCCTCGGCGGCCGCGCGGGTGTGCCCGCCCCGGCTCTCGTAGCAGACGAGCACCCTCTTGGCCTGAGCAGGGCGCGGCCGCCCCGGGCGGGCGGGCCGGGCCCGCAGGATGGCGGTGGCCGCACGCCGGCCCTGGGCCATCGCCTCGACGACCGTCGAAGGCCCGACGAGGGCGTCGCCGACCACCCAGGTGCGCTCGTGCACCGCGAGGGCGGCCAGCTCGACCCCGCGCTCGCGCCCGAGGGCCAGGCGGCCCACCGGGTAGCCGAAGGCGGCCGGCGAGGCGGGGCCGGCGAGGATGCCGCTGGCGGTGAACCGGCGGTCCGGCAGGCCGACCGGTGCCTTCTTGAGCGGCGTGCCCGGGGCGACGGGGGCGAACGCCTCGTCGGCCCGGTAGCCCATCGCCATGACGACGAGGTCGACGGTGATCGTCTCGCTCGCCGCCTCGAGCACGCTCGGGCGCTGGTCGGCACGACGCTGCACGGTCGCCGCCAGCTCGGCCCGCTCCACCCGCCGCTCGCCCCGCAGGCGCGTGAGGGTGGTGGAGAAGCGGATCTCCACGCCCTCGTGTCGGGCCTCCTCGAGCTCGTCTGGACGGGCGAGGGCGAAGCGCTCGTCCATCCAGTCGATGCACACCGGGGACATCGACAGACGCCTCGCGCTGCGAGCGACGTCCATGGCGGTGTTGCCGGCGCCGAGCACGAGCACACGGGGCGTCGCCCGCCCGGCGAGACCGAGCTCGCCGAGCAGCGCACGCGGGTCCCCGCCGGGAGCGAGCGCCTCGTTCGCCGCCTTCAGGAAGCTCGTGGCATCCACGACGCCGTCGAGGTCGAGCCCCTCCGCCCGCGGGCGCATCGAGACCCCCGCTCCGTTGGCGAGGATGACGGCGTCGTGCTCCTCGGCGAGCCGGGAGAGCGCCTCGGGGCGCACCTCGCTCGCGGTGCGCACCTCGACGCCGGCGGCCTCGAGGTCCCTCCACGGCCGGGAGGCGACCTCCGCCGGCAGGGTGAAGTCGGGGATCCCCCACGTGAGCAGCCCACCGGCCACCGGGTCCTTCTCGTAGACGGTGACAGTGGCGCCCGCCCGGACGAGATCGGAGGCGGCGCCGATCGCGGCCGGACCCGATCCGACGATCGCCACCGACAGGTCGATCGGCGCACCGGGGCGGGGCGCCGGGACCGGCTCGTGGTCGGCCACGAAGCGCTCGAGCCGCCCGATGGCGACCGGGGCGGCTCCCGCCAGCGACCACGTGCAGGCACCCTCGCACTGGGCCGCCTGGTTGCACACCCGCGAGCAGACGTCCGGCATCACCGTGGTGCGGGCGAGGATGTCGTGCGCGCCTTCGAGGTCCTGTCGCTTGAGGGCGGAGATGAAGCCCGGGATGTCGTTGTGGGTCGGACACCCCCGGACACAGGTCGGGTCGGGGCAGGCGAGGCACCGGTCGGCCTCAGCGAGCGCCTCGCTCCAGCTGGCAAAGCCTCCCCGCACCTCCGCCACGCCGGCCGGGGCGGGCATCGCCACGGGCGGGACGTCATGCCGCTCGGCCACGGCGACCGGGCCCGAGACGACGATGGCGGAGAAGGGGCAGGTCCTCACGCACTGGCGGCACCCGACACAGGCCGAGTCCTCGGCCTGTGCCACCCAGCGCGTGGTGTCCATCGTGAGCGCCCCGGTGGGGCAGCGGATGACGCACTCCTGGCAGCCCGCGCAGCGGTCGGTGAGGACGCTGACGTGGATCTCGCAGCGGTGGGCGTCGATCTCGGTCGCGTTCAGCACGGTCATCTCGGCTCCTTCAGTCGGCGGCGTGCATGAGGACGTACAGGACGGCGGCGGCTGCGCCGCAGGCGAGGGCGAAGCCGACCGAGGCGAGGCGGATGCCGAGACGTCCGCGACTCACCGGGACGAGCTCTCTCGTCGCGATGCGCCAGGTGGCGAAGGCCGCCGCCAGGGCGCCGATCGAGACCACGGCGACCTGGACTGCCACGATCCCGCCGTTGTTGAGCAGCGAGAAGCGGTAGATCGGCGAGCGCGTCGTGGCGAACCCGGCGATGTGGGCGACGGCCGGCACGACCCGGGGAGCGTGCTGGAAGAACTTCGGAAGCTGCCGTGCGAAGTAGTCGGCACCGACAACCGGCACGAGCCCGTAGGCCATCGGCATGAAGAACGCCCGGAAGCGCGAGCCGCGGTCGAGGAAACCCTCCTTCGAGGAGAAGTCGAGGTCGCGCCGGGCGAAGGCGACCGAGACGAGCCAGGCCACGCCGGCCGTGACGGCGGCCCCGACGGCGATGATCCCGAGGTAGTCGAGCGGGTTCGGGTAGTGGGGGAAGTGCAGGCCCGAGTTCAGCCAGTTGTCGAGCGCCGCGAAGGCGTTCGTGGCGTTGAACTGCTGGTAGAGCACGAGGCCCCAGAGCGCCACGATGCCCCAGGCGACGTCCACCCGGCGGCGCCGTGGGGCGATCACCGAGGTGAGCGGCCGCTGCAGGAAGAGCCCGACGTTGCCCTCGGGGCACGCCTTGTAGCACTCGGTGCACAGGCCGCAGTAGAGGTTCGAGTCGGCGCTGCCCGGCCAGGTGTACCAGGGGCAGCCGTAGCCCTCCTCGCCGCCGCGCATGCAGTCCTTCGTCGTGCAGGCGAGGCAGACCTGCCGGTCGCGGGTGCGAAAGCCCGCCACCGAGCCCATCGACCCCACCGTCCCGATGAGGGTCGTGAGGGGGCAGATGTAGCGGCAGAAGGTCCGCCGCTCGAACACGAGGAAGAACACCAGCGCCGAGGCGACGATGCCGATCACCATGAACGAGGTGTCGGCCGGGTTCCCCGGGCCGGCGATGTTGAAGAACTCCTCGATCCAGGTGAGAAGGAGGAAGCTCACGACGGGGATCATGAACCCGAGCTTGGCGAGCGGCTCGGGGAACTTGCGCCCGAGCCCGAGCGCCTTCTGGGTCCGGCGGAAGAAGCTGCGCCGCTGGATCCACTCGGCGAAGCCGCCGAAGGGGCACATGGCGCACCAGGCCCGCCCGACCACGACCATCATCACGAACACGAGGCAGAACCAGACGTACCACGTGATGGCGGCGCCGAAGTTGAGCCCGGGCACGGCCGTGCCGAGCAGGCCGACGAAGATCACCGTCCAGAAGACGATCTGGTTCGGAAGGATGAGCAGGAACTGGAACTTCCGGTTCTTGAGGAGCCGGGCCACCCTCGGATGGGCGGTCAGCTCGAGGCCGGGAGACGGGTCCGAGGCGGCGAAGCGCTCCTCGAGGCCGTGTCGCTCCGGCGGTCGGAGCCGGACTGCGACCGAGACCGGGTCGTCCAGTGCGGCTACTCGTTCCTCTACGCCTGCCTCCATGCGGGCCTCCCGGTGGTCGTGGGCATACCTACCGAGACAGCACTGTAAGCACTCGTAGACTTTACGTCAAGCTACGTACTACACTTACTTACGTGAACCTGGGTCTCTCCAGGCGGGGGGAGTACGTGCTGCAGGCAGCGGTCGCCCTCGCCCAGAGCTCCCGGCGGAGCACGCCGGTGAAGCTGGCGGAGCTGGCCGCCCGCACCGGGATCCCACGCGCCTACGCCCCCCAGGTCCTCGGGGACCTCACGCGGGCCTCGCTCGCCGCCTCGGTGCTCGGGGCCCACGGGGGCTACCGGCTCTCGCGCGACCCCTCCCTCATCAGCCTCCTCGAGATCGTCGAGGCGGCCGAGGGAGAGCTCGGCGTCGAGCACTGCCCGCTCTCGGACGGGCCGTGCTCGCCGGACCGTACGTGCCCGATCCACTCGACCCTCGAGCGGGCCCGCCTCGCTCTCCGGGAGCGGCTCGCCGGCATCACGCTCGCCGAGCTGCTCGCCCTTCCCGCCCTCGTCGAATCGGCCCAGAGGCCCGACGGCCCCGTGCCGCCAGGCGGTGGCCGACCGGCCTGCCGCCTGGCGATCGCCGACGGCGGCGGGTGATCGCCTCACGCCGCGTGGCCGCCGGCCATGCGGCGGGCGCGCACCGCCACCGTCACGAGCGCGATCCAGAGCACGATCACGATGGACACGAGCACTCCCACCACGACCTTGCCGATCGAACCGTCGGGGCGGGCGGCTTCGGTGGCACCTGCGAACGGCGCCACGGAGGCGGTCGCCACATAGGTATCCGACGCCGAGGCCACGGTCGAGCCCGAGGCGTCCTCGACGCTCGCCACGAGGTGCTGAGGTCCCTTCCAGGTGGGCCGGTAGACGAGTCGGGCGACGCCGCCGGGGCCGGTGGTCGAGGTGCCGAGCACGAGCAGGGGTGAGCCGGCGAACTCGGTGAGGTGCAGGGCGAAGGTCACCTTGACACCGCCCGGGCGGGCCGACGAGCCGGCCGGTTCGCTGAGGTGCGCCACGAGCTGGACCGCCGCTCCGTGCTCGTGATGGGCCGCGAGCACGAGCCGTGGCGTCCCGGTGGCGGCAGCTGCCGTCCCCGCCCATCCGAGAAGGCTCCCGGCGACCACCGCCCCGGCGGCGAGGGCCGCCCACAGGTTCGCTCCGCGTCGCTGACTCGTGTTCCTGGTCATCACGCCCACCATCCCGGTCGTAGCCTGCCGAACAACGGTCGCCTGGGGCTCCCCCCGCCCCGCCTCGGTGGTGGCGGCTCGGCACCGCCTGCTGTGGCTGCCGCCGCCTCGTCGGGCGAGGCGACCTCCGCCGCCGCCATGGCCGGCGGGACGATGGGGCCTTCGGCCCGGGGAGTGGCCCGCTCCGTGCGGGCGAGCAGCTCGACGGCCTCGGCGACCTCCTCCTCGTAGCTCTCGAGCTCCTCCATCTCGGCGATCGGGAGGATGGGCACGAAGCGGAAGAGCACGAGGAGCAGAAGTGGGATGGCGGCGGTGGCCGCCAGGGTGATCCCGATCGGGACCCAGGTGAAGTGGTACGTCCCCCAGTTGCCGGCGAGGGCGCCGCTCGTGGTGAGCGGAGAGCGCACGAGCGGGGAGGTCGCAGGGGGCACGACGATGACGAGGCGCTTCACCCACATGGCGAACAGGACGAACGAGGAGGCGACGACGACTCCCTTCGTCGTCCGCGTGCGGCGGATGGCCATCAACGCGAGCGGCAGCACGCCGGCGGCGACGAAGTAGAACCAGAACGGGATCCAGTACCGGCCGACGATCACCTGGTGCACCCATGCGGCGAGGTCCGTCGTGCCGGAGTAGCCGTCGATCAGGTACTCGGTGAAGGTGAGGTAGAGGTAGGCGGCCCCGAAGGCAACGAGGATGAACCCGAGCCTCACGAAGTGCCGCGGGTGGATGAAGGCCTCGAGGTGGAACAGCTTCCTCGCGCCGGCCGCCGCCACGACCACGAGCGCCACGCCGGAGTAGAGGGCGGCGACGACGAAGTAGACCGGGAAGATCGTCTCGAGGTACCCCGCCCGGGACGAGGAGGCGAAGGCGAACGAGAGCACCGAGTGGACCGAGACCGCCATCGGGATGACCATGATGGCGAGGAGCCCGATCGCCCCCTCGAGCACCCGGCGATTGCGGCCGCTCCCCTGCCAACGAGAACCGAGGGCGCGGTAGAGGAGGAGGCTCAGGCGCCGGCGGAGAGGGTTCATGGCCTCGAGCCGGCTCTCGCCGATCGGCAGGTCCGGGATGAGCGGCAGGTAGAAGAAGACCGCCGTCGCGAGCAGGTAGGTGCTGACGGCGAAGAAGTCCCACAGGATCGGCGACGACAGGTTCCAGTACGGAGGCCACACGAGCTCCCAGATGCGCTGGGGGCTGCCGAGGTGGGGGACGATGAAGAGCATGCCGATCGGGAGCGTCACGAGGGCGGTCGCCTCGGCGATCCGGGTGAGCGGCGCCCGCCAGGAGGCTCTCGTCAGCCGCAGGATGGCCGAGACGACCGCCCCCCCGTAGCTCACGCCGATGAAGGCGACGAGGTCGGCCTCGTAGACCGCCCAGAACGCCTTGTCGCTGTAGCCGGCCGCGCTGAGGCCGTCGGCGAGCTGGACGGCCCACGCCACGACGCCGACGATGACGACGGCCGACAGCCCGGCCACGGCGGGCCACCACCAGCGCGGCGTCTCGAGGACCGGCCGCATGGCGGCGCTCCTCAGCTGCTCGCGTGACGCGGGCGCGGCCGGCTCGCCGGGCTCGACGGAGTGGTCGCGGTTCTCGATCATTGCTCGTCTCCTCGTTCGCTGCGACATGCCGGCGAGGCCGGCCCGGACCCCTCTGGCACGTCAGCTCCCTCCGGCATCGGCGTCGATGTCCTGGCCGTGCCCGGGGATGTACCAGACACGCGGACTGGTCCCGAAGGACTCCTTGAACTTGACGGCGTCGTTCTCGGCGAGGAAGGTCGACAGCTTCACGGTGTTCCCGAGGCCGTTGACCGCCACGTCGGTCGCGAGGTCGCCGAGGTACAGCACGCCCATCGGGCAGTTGGCGATGCACTCGGGGAGCTTCCCCGAGGGCAGCATGGCGGCGCAGTAGATGCACTTGCCGACCGTCCCCTTGATCTGGGGGACGGGCCAGGCGGGCTCCTGGGGGAAGGGCTGGCGAGGAGCTGGCTCGGGGTCCTCCCAGTTGAAGTAGCGGGCCTGGTACGGGCAGGAGTTCATGCAGATCCTCGTCCCGACGCACCGCTTCTGGTCGACGAGGACGAGGCCCTCGTCGGTCCGGATGTTGGCGCTCACGGGGCAGACCGGGACGCACGGCGGGTCCTCGCACATCATGCAGGGCCTCGGCATGAAGTACTCCTCGCCCGCGGACGACTGCATCGAGAAGACGTCGATCCAGGTCTGGTCGGGGTGGAGGAAGTGAGCCGTCTGGCAGGCGGTGGTGCAGAGCTTGCAGCCGTTGCAGTAACGCAGATCGATCACCATCGCCCACTGATGGGTGACCGAGCCTGAGGAGGTTGCCGCGGTGGAGGCTGCCGCTGGTTGCACCCCGCCTGCCAGTCGGTCCCCGAGGACACCGAGTGCGATGACCCCGATCCCTCCGGCGGCCTTCCCGAAGAAGTTCCGCCGGCCGATTCGCACCGGGCTCTCCGCCGGTGCCGCGCAGGAGGCGGGAGGCGCCACGCCCCCGCCGCCGGCCCCGCCCGTCTCGTCGGGCAGGCCGCACGCCTGCCCCTGCTTGGCGCTGCGAGCGTCGCTGCTCATCGGACCACCTGGACCTTTCCTTCCATCCAGCCCTCGACCGCCATCGGGCCGCCCATGAGGTTCGGGCCCGACCCGCACGGCGCGTAGCACTGCCAGGTGAACACACCGGTCTTGTGCGGCACGAAGCGGGCGACGACCGTCACGTATCCACCCGTCGGCGCAGCCGGGATCGGCAGGTTGAGGCCGAGCCCGACGACCGTGAAGGTGTGCGCCACGTCGTCGTTGGCGACCTGGCGGACCGTCTTGCCGTCGACGGTCTCGACACCCCCGACCGTCCCCTCCACCCGGTCGAACATCGTCTGGGCGCCCATGAGCGGCGCGGGCCCGTCGTCGTAGCTGCGGATGCGCAGCACCACGGTGTCGCCCGCCTGCACGCTCCAGGAGGCGTTGGTGTACATCGGGCCGAACCCGGCGCCGTAGGAGGTCACGATGTGCCGCTCGGCCTGCACGTCCTCGGTGAGGATCTGCATCGACTCGGTGACGGTGGGGCCGTGGGTGGGAAGGGGCGTGGCGGAGCCGGCGACCGACTCGGCGGCGGCCCTCACCCCTCCGGCGATCCCGGCCACGACGGCGACCGAGACGCCGAGGCCGACCACGATGGCCGCCAGCACGGCCACGACGACGACGGCGGACGGGGCGCGCCGTGCGCCCGTGCCGCTCATGGCCGGTTCCCCGAGGCGCTGAGCGGCGGGACGGCCGACGACCGCTCCCCGGCCGCCAGCACCTCCCCGAGCACACGGTCGAGGTCTGCCTGCGAGGGGTCTCGCCGTCCTCTCGACACGACCGTCCAGGCGGCGGCGAGGCCGAATGCGACCACGTAGCCAGCCACGACGACGAGTGAGAGCACCGTGAGACCGCTGAGTGCGATCCGTAGTACGTGGGCCATGCCGTCATCGTCTCTATCGGGGGGCCCGGGGGGAACCGAGGCATCCCGGAGACGGCCCCCCGGGATTCCACGGGGGCACCCCGTGGGATCCCGGGAGTGGTGTCACCGCGCCACGCTGGCAGAGGGGCCCGCCAGGGCGCAGACTGGAGCGGTGAGCGTTGCAGGACCGGAACCGAGCCCGGCCGACGGCGGGCGCAGCCTGTCGCGGACCGGGCTCGACGCGCGCCAGCCCATCCGCGTCGTGATCGTCGACGACCACGCCCTCGTCCGGGAGGGGAGCGTCCAGCTCCTCGAGCAGGAGGACGACCTGACCGTGGTCGGCCAGGCGGCGAGCGCCGAGGAGGGGCTGGCCCTCTGCCAGCGCCTCGAGCCGGACGTGGCCCTCGTCGACGTCAACCTCCCGGGCATGAGCGGCCTCGACCTCGCCCGCGAGATCAGCCAGCGGGAGCTCCCGGTGCGCGTCCTTGTCGTCAGCGCCTACGACGACTACGCCTACGTCTCCGAGGCCCTCGCCGTCGGCGTCGCCGGCTACCTGCTCAAGACGGCCTCCGGCCGCGAGCTGATCGACGCCCTGCGGGCAGTGGCGGACGGCGTCGTCGTGCTGGACCGCGCCGTCTCGGCCCGGCTCTCGCGGCGGTGGCCGAGCAGCCCGCCGGCGAGCGAGGGCCTCTCCCCGCTCACGCCGCGGGAGGCCGACGTGCTGGCGCTGCTCGCCAAGGGCCGCTCCAACAAGGAGATCGCCGCCGAGCTCGCTCTCGGCCTGCGCACGGTCGAGGGCTACGTCTCGAACGTCCTCGCCAAGCTCGGAGCCGCCTCTCGCACCGAGGCCGCCGCCTACGCCCTGCGCAACCATCTCGTGCCACCGGACGACCATGGCCAGCCAGGTCCACCCCCATAGGCCGACGGCGGCGGAGTTCGCCCGACGCGCCCTTCGTCCCCCCGCCGGCGAGCTCCGCTTCTGGCTCATCCAGCTGTCGGTGATCCTCCTCGCCGGCCTGCACCTGTACGTCGACCTGTCCGACATCCGGACGACCGGAGCCTTCCCCGAGGGGATCCCGGTCGCCCTCCTCATCATCCCCGTCGGCTACGCCGCCATGCGCTACGGCCTCGCCGGCTCGGCCGCCACCGGCCTGTGGGCGACGCTGCTGTGGCTCCCGGACCTCGTCCTCCCCGGGGATCAGGGCCACGTCGGGGCCGATGTCGTCAACCTCGCCCTCGTCGACATCGTGGCCTTCGTCTTCGGCCAGCAGATCGAGTCCGAGCGCCTCGAGCGGGCCCGGGTCGAACGGGCGACCGCCGAGCGCCTGAGCGTGGAGGCCGGGTACCGCCAGCTGTTCGAGGCGAACCGGGCCCCGATCCTCGTGCTCGACGGCGACGGCTCGGTGCGCGACGCCAACCGGGCGGCGGTCGCCCTCCTCGGCGCCCCGAGCCGGGGGGTGGAGCTGTCCGCCCTCCTCTCCAAGGGCGCCGACCTCGCCGACCTCCCCGGGCGAGTCGTCACCCTCGCCGACGGACGGGACTACCGCATCGGGCTGGCGGCCCTGCCGCCGAGACCGGCGGACTCCCCCGGCGGGCCGGGCGAGTGGCAGATGATGCTCGAGGACGTCACCGAGGAGCGCAGCGAGAACCGGCGCGCCACCCGGTATGCCGCCCTCGTCGTGGCCGCCGAGGAGGACCAGCGGCGCCGTCTCGCCCGTGAGCTGCACGACGAGCCGCTCCAGCTCTTCCTGCACCTCGCACGCCGTCTCGAGAGCCTTGCGACCGTGCCCGGGGTCCCGACCGGCGTGACGGGCGGCCTGGCCGAAGCCCGTGCCCAGGCTCTCGAGGCGGCGACCCGCCTGAGGACCCTCGCCCGCGACCTGCGCCCGCCCGCGCTCGACCAGCTGGGCCTCGTGGCCGCGCTGTCGAGCTTCCTGGCGGACGTCGAGGAGGAGACGGGGCTTCGGACGCGCCTCGAGGTCGCCGGCGGCGCCAACCGCCTGGCGCCCGACATCGAGCTCGGCGCCTTCCGCATCGTGCAGGAGGCCGTCCACAACACGATCCGCCACGCCGGGGCGGGGCGGATCCAGGTCGGCGTCACCTTCGCGCCCGAACTGCTGGCGCTGTGCGTCGAGGACGACGGCCGCGGCTTTCGTCCCGAGCGTGCCGGCGACCTGAGCTCGGGGCACCTCGGCCTCCTCGGCATGCACGAGCGGGCAGGCCTTCTCGGCGGGACGCTCGAGCTGCGCAGCGCGCCGGGGCGCGGCACCTCGGTGCACGCGACGCTCCCCGTGCTCTCCTGACCGGGCGCCTTCCTCGGCCGGACGGCCCGGTTGCTGTGGACCTTCGACCCTACCGGCGCGAGGTGGTGCACCCGAGAATCGAGTCGTGAGAGCACGAGGGCGGCTGTCCGGGTGGGCGCTCGCCTGCGCCGTCGTGGCCGGCGGTCTCACCGCGTGCGGGAACGCCGGCCAGCAGGTCACGCACTCGGGCAACACCGATGGCGTCTTCGCCGACCGCATCGTGCTCGGTGCGCTCGCGTCCGAGACCGGGCCGTTGCCGGCCGACTTCGCCCCGGTCGTCACGGGAGCCCAGGTCTACCTCGACATGGTGAACGCCGCCGGCGGCGTCAACGGGCGCAAGCTCGACCTCGCGTACACCCTCGACGACCAGTCGAGCCCCTCGGTCAACGCCAGCCAGGCGCGCACCCTGGTCGAGCAGGACCACGTGTTCGCCGTGGTGGCGGTGGCCACACCCTCCTTCTCCGGCGGCACCTTCCTCGCCGAGAACAGCGTCCCCACCTTCGGCCTCAACGTGAACGCCCAGTGGATGGCGGGGCCCACCATGTTCGGGAACAACGGGTCGTTCCTCGACTTCGCCTCCCCCCAACTGCAGGCGGTCTTCCTCGCGGAGCAGCACCACGTGCACGCGGCCGCCGTGCTCGCCTACAACATCTCCCAGTCGCGCCAGGGCTGCCAGGGTGTGCTGAACGGCTTCCACCGCTACGGGATCCCCGTCGCCTTCGAGGACCTGTCCATCCCGGCGCCGGCCACCGATCTGCACGCCGACGTGAGCCGGATGAAGAAGGCCGGTGTCGACATGGTCGTCTCGTGCATGGACCTGTCCGGCAACGTCCTTGTCTCCCAGACGATGCGGCAGCAGGCGCTCACCGGCGTGGTCCAGCTCTGGAACAACGGCTACGACGAGTCGGCGCTCACCCAGTACCGACAGGCGATGCAGGGCGCCTACTTCTTCCAGCCGAACGTGCCCTTCGAGGTCACGAGCCTCTGGCCGGGCCGCTACCCGGGCATGGACCTGTTCCAGAAGATGCTGCGGCGCTACGCGCCCGGCACGAAGCCCTCCCAGGCGGCGCTCGCCGGCTGGACCGGGGCGGACCTGTTCGTCACCGGCCTGCGGGCGATCGGCCGCGACGTGACGCGCCAGCGGCTCGTCGCGGCCATCAACAAGATCACGTCCTTCACGGCCGGCGGCATCCTCGCCCCGGTCGACTGGACCAGCGCCCACACGAGCGCCGGGCCGATCAACTGCAGCGCCTACGTGCAGGTCAGAGAGGCGCGCTTCGTCCCGGTCTACGGCACCGGGTCGAGCGTCTTCGTCTGCTTCCCGGTCCCGGACCCGGCGGCAGCGCCGATCCGACCCGTCTCGCCCGTGCCGGCCGGCGTCCCGCCGACCTGAGCGGCGTGAGCGACCGCCTCGCTGTCTGGCAGGGGTCGACGACGACGTCCCCGTCGCCGCCCGGGGAGCGCCGGAGATGAGCCAGCTCGTCTCTTTCGTCCTGCCCGGCATCCCCTACGGCTGCGCCTACGCCCTCATGGCTGCAGGCCTCGTTCTCACCTACCAGGCGTCAGGGGTGTTCAACCTCGCCTTCGGCGCACAGGCCTTCGTCTCGGCCGTGCTGTTCACGATCGCCGTCCACTCCGGCTGGCCGGAGTGGACCGCCTTTGTCGTCTCGGTCGTCATCGTGGCCCCACTCATCGGCGTCCTGCTCGAGCAGCTGCTCTTCCGCTTCACCCGGACGGCGCCGCCGCTCGTGAAACTCGTGCCGGCCCTCGGTCTCCTCATCGCCATCCCGAGCCTGGTGCAGCTGCTCATCGGCACGGCCGCAAGGGTGCCCTCGGCGCTGCTGCTCGCCCCGAACGAGGTCTACTTCCACCTCGCCGGATCCCCGGTGAGCGGGGAGGAGCTCTCCACCACCGTCGTGGCGGTCGTCGTCATCCTCCTGCTCGCCGCACTGCTGCAGTCGAGCGGTCTCGGCCTGCGCATGCGGGCGGTGGTGGAGAGCCCCCGCATGGCCGAGCTCGCCGGCGTCCGCTCGGAGCGGGTGAGCGCCTTCGCCTGGGCGCTCTCGAGCCTGTTCGCCGGCCTCGCCGGGGTCCTGCTCGCCCCCATCTACCCACAGGTGAACGCCGGCAACTTCACAGCCCTGCTCGTCGCCGCCATTGCGGCAGCCGCAATCGGCGGCTTCGAGAGCCTGCCCCTCACCCTTCTCGGCGGTGTCGCCCTCGGGATCGTCCAGGAGGTCATCGCCGGCTACCTGCCCTCCGGGTCGATCCTCTCCTCAGGGCTCCGCCCCGCCTTCCCCTTCGTCGTCCTGGCGGTCGTCCTCGTCTCCCGCAGGAGCCTGCGGGCCCAAGCCAGTGTGAGCGACCCGCTGGCGGGCTGCGATCCACCACCGCCCTCGCTGCGACCGCCGGCGCGCATGGCCGAGGTCGCCATCGGCAGCCGGGTCTTCGCCGGGATCCTCACCGCAGCGCTCATCGTGACCGCCGCCGTCCTCGTCCCGGGCAACTGGGAATTCACCCTCACCCAAGGGCTCGTGCTCTCGATCGTCTTCCTCTCCATCACGGTGCTCACCGGCCTCGGCGGCCAGATCTCCCTCTGCCAGGCCACCTTCGCCGGCGCCGGCGCCTTCGCCGTCGGGCAGCTGGCCGCCCACTTCGGCACACCGGTGCTGCTCGGCCTCGTCGTCGGGGGGGTGCTGGCGGCCGGGCTCGGGGCGCTCATCGCGTGGCCGAGCCTGCGCCTCGGGGGACTCTCGGTCGGGCTCCTCACGCTGTCGTTCGCCCTCGTGGCCGACAACGTGCTGTTCCTCTACTCCTGGAGCGGCGGAGGTGCATCCGGGGTGAGCGTCCCGCGGCCCACCCTCGCAGGGATCAGCTTCGCCGGCAGCAGCGCCTTCTTCTGGCTCGTGGTGGTCCTGCTCGGTCTCGTCGCCCTCGCCGTCCGCCTGGTCGGGGCCGGGACCACAGGCCAGGAGCTCGCCGCGATCCGCGGCTCGGAGATCGGCGCCGCCTCGATCGGCGTCAACGTGCGGCGCCTCCGCGTCGTCGCCTTCACCCTCTCGGCGGCGGTGGCCGGGGTGGGCGGCGGGCTGTACGCCTCGCTGCAGCAGTCCGTCTCGCCCACCGACTTCAACTACCAGTTCTCACTGGTGTACGTGGTCGTCGTCGCCTCCATCGGCATCTACACCGTGGCCGGGGCGATCGAAGCCGGTCTCGCCTACACCATCTTCTTCCAGCTGATCGGCAACCTGCCGAGCCGGTACAGCGCCCTGCTCGGCCTCGTGTTCGGACTCGTGGCCCTGAGCTACGTCCGCCACCCCGAGGGGGTCGTCGAGTACGCGAGGATCTGGGTGCTCGACCGCGCCGAACAGCTCGCACGCTTCCTCAAGCGTCACGAGCAGGTGGCAGGGGGCTGACGGTGTCACTGCTCGAGGCATCGGGCCTCTCCAAGCGCTTCGGCGGCATCGTCGCCCTGAGCGAGGTCAGCCTGAGCGTGGAGACCTCGGAAGCGGTCGGGCTCGTCGGGCCGAACGGCGCCGGGAAGACCACCCTGTTCGACTGCATCGCAGGATGGACCCGGGCCGACACAGGGCGGATCGTCTTCGACGGCGGGGCGATCGACCACCTGGCCCCCTACCGCCGCAGCCGCCTCGGCATCGGCCGGACCTTCCAGCGGCTCGAGCTCTTCACCGGGATGACCCCCCTCGAGCACCTGCTCGTGACCGAGCGGGTGCGGGCGGGCACCGGGCGGCTCTGGAAGGACCTGCTCGGCCTCGGCCGTCCGACCGCGGGCGAGCGAGAGGTCGCCCACGAGACGCTCGCTCTCGTCGGGCTCGAGGACGTGGCGGACGCGCCGGTGAACACCCTCAGCCTCGGGCGTGCCCGGCTCGTCGAGCTCGCCCGGGCGCTCGTCGGCTCGCCACCGCTGCTCATGCTCGACGAACCGTCCTCCGGGCTCGACGACCGGGAGCGCAGGGCGCTCGTGGCCACGATGAGACGGGTCCGGGCCGAGCGCGGCACGGCGGTGCTCCTCGTCGAGCACGACCTCGACCTCGTGAGCGCCCTCGTCGACCGGCTCGTCGTGCTCGACACCGGACGGGTCATCGCGGACGGCGGCGTCGCCGAGGTGCTCGCCGCCGCAGGCGTGCGCCGGGCCTATCTCGGGGCCACCCGGTGACGCCCCTCCAGCCGCTCTCGCCCCGTGGCGTCGCCGGTCCTGTCCAGCCGCCCGAGCACCCCCCGCTCCTCGAGCTCGACCAGGTCGAAGCCGGGTACGGGCCGTACCGGGCGCTCTTCGGCGTCTCCTTCGTCGTCCCCGCCGGCTCCGCCGTCGCCCTCGTCGGGCCGAACGGCGCCGGCAAGACGACGGTCGCCCGGGTGGTCTCCGGCCTCGTCCGGCCGAGCGCCGGCACCATCCGCTTCGACGGGCGGGACGTGACGCGATGGCCCGCCTGGCGGATCGCCCGCGCCGGGCTCCTCCACGCGCCAGAGGGACGATCCGTCTTCGCCTCGCTCAGCGTCGAGGAGAACCTCGTCCTCGCCTTCAAGGGCGTCGACCGCCGGACGCAGGCCGAGGCACTCGAGCGGGCCTACAGCTCCTTCGAGCGCCTCGCCCGACGCAAGGACCAGGCGGCCGGGACGCTGTCGGGCGGGGAGCAGCGCATGCTCTCGCTCGCCAAGGTGCTGGCACTCCCCCGCCGGCTCCTCGTCGTCGACGAGCTCTCCCTCGGCCTCGCTCCGGCGATCGTCGACGAGGTGTTCGACGCCCTCCGCCGCATCCTCGCCGCCGGTACGTCGATCCTGGTGGTCGAGCAACACCTCGAGCGTGCACTCGCGCTGGCGGAGCACGTCGTCCTGCTGTCCCGCGGGCGGGTGCTGCGCGAGGGTCCGACTGCGGAGCTCAGCGCCGATGCCGCCGTGCTCATCCCACCGGCGGTCGGCACGCTCGGCACGGGACGCCCGACCCCCCCGCAGCCCCGTGCGGAATCCGATCCGCCTGGCGGCGAGCGACTCGGCTGATGTGGCGTTACTGAGCAGGCCGGGGGCGCGCCGCCACGGCGGTACCCGCCTGCCAACCTCGCGATCCCGACAGGCATCGGGGGGAGTCGAGACACCGCCGCACCGGGCCTGTGCGAGAGCGCGCCCGAGCGCTCGGTGGCGGACGGGCGTCGAGGACAGGACCGTGGGCGGACCCTCTGGCGCCGGGCGCTCGTTCATCGAGCGCGCAGAGGACTGCCGTCGGAGTCGATCCGGCGACCGGTGAGCACGGACGTCCCCCGTGGCGGCCGAGCGACCCGACCGCTCCGGCGGCAATCGCTCAGGTAGGCAGCGCCTCGTGGACGCGATGAGGTGGTCGGCGGTCTCCGCCGGCGCTCTGGCGAAGCTCCCCCCTGGGCACCCGGCGGGGCG
>JAKACF010000237.1 GCA_021821585.1 Actinomycetes bacterium | reverse complement strand
CGAGATCGCCGAACTGCTCGTCGACCGGGCGGGCGCCGCCCTCGGCCTCGCCCTGCTCTCGGACCGCGACGCCGCCCACCTCGCCGACCGGGCCGGGAGCGCCCTCGTCGGCGACCTGCTCGCCGGCCGCCTCGCCTCGGGCGGCGAGCTCATGCGCCGGGCACGCAGCCTCGGCGTCGATCTCGGCCGCGGGCGGCTCGCCGCGGTCGCGCTCGAGTCGACGGGCGGCGACGAGCGGTCCACACGCCGGGCCGTGACAGAGGAGGACCGCGTGACGGCCCGCCTGGCGTTGGCCGACGACCTGCGGCGGGCAGCGGCGGAGCGGGGCTGCCCGGCGTTGGTCGGCCTCGACGGCGACCGGGTCCTCGGCCTCGTCGCCATGCCGGGCCGTCGCCCCGCCGCCGTCGTCCTCGAGGCAGTGGTGGCAGCGGCCGCCGAACGCACGGCGGCGAGGGACCCCTCGCTCGAGCTCGTTGCCGGGGCGAGTGGCGAGCTCGACGGCGACTCGCTTCGCCAAGGCCTCGACGAGGCCGTCTCCGCCCTCGCCTTCGGGCGGCGCCGCGGTGACCGGGGCCGCCTCCTGCACCACTTCGGAGAGCTCGGTGCCTACCAGCTGCTGCTCCCGCTCGCCCATGGCCCGGAGCTCGCCCGCTTCGTCGACACCGAGCTCCGGCCGCTCCTCGCCCACGACACCGGGCGCAAGGCGAAGCTGCTGCCCACCCTCGAGGCCTACCTCGCCCATGCCGGGCGGAAGTCGGAGACGATCCGGGCCCTCGGCATCCAGCGCCGCACGCTGTACGCCCGGCTCGACCGCATCGCCGCCATCCTCCGCCAGGATCTCGACGACCAGGACACGCGCACCCGCCTCAGCCTGGCGCTCCAGGCGATGGACCTGCTCGAGAGCCTCGGCGACCGGCGAGGCGCGGGTGAGACCGACCCGGTCGCGGCGTCCCGCTGAGCCGTCCGCAGGCCTCGGCCTCAGCTCCGGCGGAGCGGATCGCCCTCCCCGGCCTCGTCGACGATCGTGACGACACCGCTCGGTGCCCCGAGCACCTCGACGGTCCGGCGAGCCGCCTCGTCGACGTGCACGCGGGGCGGACCCGGCGCCCCGGCGGGATGGTACGTGCCCGGGCCGTAGAGCTGGCCGTAGCGGAGCACCACTCCGCCGGCGGTCAGCACCGACCTCTCGAGCTCCGCGGCAGCCGCCTCGCCGGCACCCGTCAACGTCCAGGCGACGCTCTCGGCGAGCACCCTTCCGCAGCTGGCCGCCCGGGCGGCAGAGAGCAGGTTCGCCGTCCCCTCCGTGCGGATCCTGTTGTTGGCCTCGGCGAGCTCGGCGATGCGGGAGGGCTCATCGGGGAGGTCGGTGAGGAGGTGGAGGAGGATCTCCGGGGCGAACGAGACGACCTCGGCTTCGAGCCTGCCTCGATCGAAGACGTCGCAGACGACGGGACGGGCACCGAGGGCCGCCAGGGTCTCCGCCTTGGCGGGCGACCGGGTCATCCCCGCCACGTCGTGCCCGGCGTCGCGAAGGAGAGGAGCAACGCGCTCCCCGATCACGCCGGTGGCGCCTGCGAGGAAGATGCGCACCCGGCTCACGGTAGCGACCGGCGCAGGGCCACCACCGAGGAGGGGGAGGCCGGAGCGCTGGGCGTGCAGCGGAATTGGAGTCGGCGGGCGCTGTCGCCTCGGGCTTCCGGTCGCGAGCCGCAGACCCGGTCCCGTCGCCGCAGCTCTCGGCGCACAGGTGCCGTCGGCATCCGATCGCACGAGAACCGTCGGAGCGACCGCACGACGCCCGAGGATCGGAGCCGGCTGCGAGCCCGCCGGCACACCGGCCCGCTCGGTTGGAGTGGCGGTGACGCCTCAGGTATTGGCTCAGAGCGGTCGCGGATCGAGGAAGCGCTCGAGCACGTTCCTCGTCACTCGCGCAACATCGTTCTCGTAGGAAGCATGTGAGAGGGCGGCGCACCAGGCCATCGTTCCTACCGAGAAGCATGCTCCGCCGCCGTCTCGGACGATCAGGGTCATGTCGGCGTGGTACGGCTCCCGGATCGTGCCGAAGAGAGGAGGGATCATCGAGTGGTCGCGTGAGCTGGCGAGGACGACATGACCATCGGGCACCTCGCCCCCCGACTGTGAATTGTCCCACTCCTGGCCCACGACGCCACCGCCGATCAATCCGAACGCGCCCACCTTCTCGGACTCCACGCCTTCGAAGACGAACGAGGCGTATTCGGGCAGAGTGGCGCGGCGGAAGAAGGGAAGCGATTCGTCAAATCCCATCGTCGCCGACTCGACACCGACGAGTTGGAGGGCGAAGCGTCCCCCTGTCGCAAGGTGACCTGCCGGGCCCCCGTCGGTGGCAAGGACATGCTCGCTCGACGCTCCCGGATGAGACGACTTCCAGTAGGGAACGCGCCGGTTCTCCATGATCCATGGGCGGTCTGGCGAAAAGGTGATCCGTGACTGGAAGCCGTTGCCACCGAGGTACATCATTCGACCGCCGTCGCGCTGAAACTCGGCGAGGGCGTCGAACTCCCGGTCCGAGACGTACTCGGGATGTGTCCCGGTGACCACCACCTTCACACCGTTCAGCATCTCGCTGCCGAACCGGTGGAGGTCGTCGTCGGTGGCGACCTCGTAATCGATCTTGTTCGCTTCGAGCCAGTCGACGAGGTAGAGGTCGGAGACATAGCCCTCGAAGTGGCGGTTGGTGGTTCGCATGAAGAGGTTGGGCCGGCGGTGCGAAACATGGGTGACATCGGTGCCGTCCTCATGGACGTCGTAGGCAGACGGACCGAGCTCGGGGTGGACCATGAGGTATTTGTCTTCGGCTCCGAGCTCGACGAGCCTGTCGGAGACGGCCTCTTGGATCGGGTCCTCCCACCAAAAGCGTGAGTTGCCGTATGACAAGTAAGTCGCGGTCGGGACGAGGAGGAGCACCGGCCGGGCAGTCGTTCCGACCTGCCGGTGGACGAAGAAGGGCACGAGCTCCTCCTCCGTGCGGGAGCGGACTCTGAAGGCGTAGAAGCCAGGGCGCACGAAGACCGGCACCCGCCAGGTGCACGCAGCGGGCCAATTGCAGTCCTCGATGGCGTCGCGCAGGAAGTGTGCAGCGGCGAACTGCGTCGGGTCGTCCGGCCACGACGTCGTCCTCCCGTCCCAGGCAGACCCCGTGACACCTCGGCGCGGGAGGTTCGTCATCGTGGCTGTCGCGCCGCGGGGACCGAGGTCTGCGACCGTCCATCCTCCGATGTTCTCGGAGAGGTCCCACCATGCGAACACACGCTCTGCGAGGCTCGGGTCGAGCTCCGCCAACGTGCGACCGGGGGCGGCCAACGCCCTGATGTGGGGCTCGTCGAGCACGCCAGCCACGAGGGCGGGCTGCTCCAGCCTGCCGTTGAACGACTTCGTCCCGGCTGGTCCGGCACCGAGCACGACCTCTCCTGCAATCTCCCTGGGCGGTGCCGGGACGCCGTCGCAGTGCACTTCGCCGACGAGGCGGCCCCCCGGCGCTTCGTACATGCGGCACGACAGCTCGGGGCCACACCAGCTTGCGACAAGCGTGTACCACTTCCAGAGCGAGCAGGCACGCTCGAGGGTGCAGGAGGCCGGTGGCTCCATCTCGGTCTGCAGCGTGATGACCGGCCGCATCTCGGCATCAAGGGCCAGCGCGAGCCCGTCCACGAAGACCAGGATCTGCTCGTCTCCCGTTTGCAGCGTCGGGGAGAAGGTGACCTGCAGGGAGATGCCCTGTCGCAGCAGAAGCGGCCCGAGGGGCGCCGTCGCATACGATCCGGTCCTCACCGCCTCGTTCGCGACCCGGCAGGATCCAGAGAGGTCGGCGGTGACGATGTCGTAGACAAGCCCGGGCGCGCCTGGGGAGTCGTCACCCGACCTCATCCGCACTATCTGCACCTCGACGCTCCCCTCGTCGGCGGCGCTCAAGTGGCAGGAGATCTCCTCTCCGGGTGCAGCCGAGAGCGGCGAGGCATAGCCGACGAGGCTGCGGGTCTGTGCCGCCCGAGGCGCCGGCCCGCCCATCCCCGGTGCGGTACGGAAGGGGAGGCTGGTGGAAGTGTGAGACTCGAACCGCAGCGCGAAGGCGAACCGCTCCGCGTCCGCCACGGAGGCGAACTCGGCAAGCTCCTCGAACCGCTCACCGCGGCGCCGCGGAGGACGGGCGACGATGAACCGGTCCGGCGCCTCGCGAAGCAGGATCAGCCGACCGACTTCGGTGTGCGACCTCATACGGGCGAGCATGAGCTGCAAATCCTCTGAGTGGCGCCCGAGCGGCGCAGCCATGAACTCGGCTACGAGGTCGAGCCGGGACGGGTCGACCTGCTCGGGAAGGGAGAAGCGTCCCGTTCCGACGTGCTCGATCATCGAGTGCACGGCGGGGTGGGTCATGTTCGCACTCACTTGGTGAGGTACCACTGGGACGGGGTCAGCAGGCCTAGCGGACTCTGCGGTGTGGCGCCATGCAGCGACGTGCTGATCGCGGAGACCTGGTTGACCGTGTTGGGGATCCACAGCACGGGGAGCGCCCGCGAGACGTCATTCACGTACCTGCTCCATGCTGCGCTGACCGCACTCGGCGAGGAGGCGTGTTGAATGGAGGTGATATCAGAGTCGACA
>JAKACF010000236.1 GCA_021821585.1 Actinomycetes bacterium | reverse complement strand
CAGACCGCCGGGCGGTTCTCCGAGGAGATCCGCATGTACAAGGCGCCGCCGCCGGAGGTCACCTGCGAGGAGTTCTACGAGACCGACCCCTCGAAGGACTACAAGCGGGGCTTCGCCATACAGAACGTCTCGCCGCTGCCGATTACCTACTCCGAGCACGTCACGGCCCAGGGGCACTGGGGCGAGGTGCTCCGGGAGTACATGCGCGACTACGTCCACTGGGCCGTCCTCGGGGCGCTGTGCGAGTTCCTGCCCCGACGCGAGAACGGGGTGACGCTCGCCGACGAGAAGGACCGGCACGGTCTTCCGGTGGCGAACTTCTCCTACTCCCAGGGAGACAACGACGACAAGCTCGAAGAGGCGGCCCAGTCGGTGATGGAGGACATCCTCACCGCGGCGGGTGCCGAGGAGGTGATCACGATCAAGCGCTACGCCCACCTCGTCGGTGGCTGCAGGATGGCGGAGTCGCCGGACAAGGGGGTGGTGGACCGCAACCTGCGAAGCTTCGCCGTCCCCAACCTCTTCATCACCGACGGCAGCGTGCTGCCCACCCAGGGCTCGGCGAACCCGGCCCTCACGATCATGAGCCTGGCGGCGCGCTGTGCCGACTACCTCGCGAGCACGTCGCGCACGGGGCTGGTCGCGTGATGGCCGGGTCGTCCGACGCCGTCTCCGCCCCGGTCGAGGCGATCGCGGCCGCCGCCTACACGGTCCCGACCGACCGGCCCGAGGGCGATGGCACCCTTACCTGGGACAAGACCACGATCGTCGTCGTCCACGCGTCGGGCGCGGGCGAGCGGGGGCTGGGCTGGACCTACGCCACGCCGGCCTGTGCCCGCCTCGTGGCGGACGTCCTCGGCGATGCCGTCACGGGACTCGAGGTCGCCGACGTGCCCCGCGCCCTCGAGACGATGGTGCGGGCCTGCCGCAACTACGGACGCCCGGGGATCGCCTCGTGTGCCATCTCGGCGGTCGAGACCGCGCTGTGGGACCTGAAGGCCCGCGTGCTCGGGGTGCCGCTCGCCAGCCTCCTCGGGCGGGGCCGGGACGAGGTCCCGATCTACGGCAGTGGGGGCTTCACGACCTACGACGATGCGACGACGAGGGCCCAGGTGGAGAAGTGGGTCGGCGAGTGGTCGATCCCGCGGGTGAAGATCAAGATCGGGGAGTCCTGGGGCACGAGGGTGGAGCGGGACCTCGAGCGCATCCGCCTCGTCCGCTCGCTCGTCGGTGACGACGTCGAGGTCTACGTCGACGCCAACGGCGGCTACACCCGCAAGGAGGCGGTCCGGGTGGGGCACTGCATGTTCGAGGAGTCGCGCGTCACCTGGTTCGAGGAGCCCGTCTCCTCCGACGACCTCGACGGCCTGCGGGAGGTGCGCGATCAGGTCCCGATCGACGTTGCGGCAGGCGAGTACGGCTGGGACCTCGTCTACTTCGACCGCATGGTGGCCGCCGGTTCGGTCGACTGCCTCCAGATCGACGTCACGAGGTGCGGCGGGTACCTCGAATGGCAGAGGGCGGCGTCCCTCGCCGGTGCCCGCTCACTCGAGGTGTCCGGTCACTGCGCCCCCAACCTCCACGCCCACGTCGGGGCGGGCGTGCCGAACCTCCGCCACCTCGAGTACTTCCACGACCACCACCGCATCGAGCACATGCTCTTCGACGGCGTCCTCGATCCGAAGGGTGGGGCGCTCGTGCCCGACCTCTCGCGGCCGGGCAACGGGATGGCGCTGAAGGAGGCCGACGCCGAGCGCTACCGCGTCGCGTAGGCGGGGGCTCGTCGGTCGCGTCGCCGGTGCTCAGGCGCCTGCGCACCGCCCCACAGGTCGGCTTCGGGTCCTCAGGAGGAAGCGGCCATCTCGTTCCCGCTCTCGCGAGCCGCGATCCGGTCGTGCGCAAGGCGTGCCTCGGCGAAGGCCTCGGCGGAGAGCACCATGCGGCAGGCGGGGAAGAGGTCCTGCTCCTCCCTGGTGATGTGGGCCTCGAGCTCCTCGAGCCCGCCCACCACCTCGGCCTCGGACAGCTCCGATCGCGCCTCGAGCGAGAGCAGCCCCTCGCGGGCGGATCGATGGTCGCCCTCGAGGTCGGCCAGGTAGGCGTCGAAACCGGGTTCGGCGGCCAACTGGACGAAGATCCCCTCCTCCTCCCGTTCGAGGTGCAGCCGGAGCCTCGACTGCAGCTCCGAGAGGGCGGACGCCGTACCGGCCCGGTCCCGGCCGATCTCTCGCCGGATCCGGGCAACGAGGTCCATGAGCAGCTCGTGGTCGTCGGAGAGCTCGCCGATGACCCCGACCTCGCGACAGCCGCAGTAGTCACACACCGGAGGCGGCCCTTCGCGAGGCGCGATCCGAGGGCGCGGTGGTGCGAGGCGGCAGGCCGGCGGTCACACCCCCAGTCTGGCGTGACCCCCTTCGCGAAAACAGAGGCGAACGGCCCTGTTCTCCCCGGGTGCGATTGCGTCGAGATCCCGGTGCCGCCGGGACTACCGGGAAGCAAGGAGCGGGGCGAACAGGTCGCCCTGCTCCTCCACCCTGGCGAGGACGTCGTCGGGCGAGAAGCCGAGCAGGTCGAGGTGCTGCTTCGAGCCTTCGACGACCTCGTCCCAGGTGACGGGAGTGGAGACCGAGGGGCGCTCCAGCGCCCGCAGCGAGTACGGCGAGACGGTGGTCTTGGCCGTGTTGTTCTGGCTCCAGTCGATCAGCACCTTGCCCGGCCGGACGGACTTCGCCATGCGGGAGACCACGAGGTCGGGGAGGGTCCGCTCGAGCTCCTCGGCGACGTCGTGCGCGTACTCGCTCGAGCGGCCGTCCGCCCACCTGCGCGAGCCGATCTTGCCGTAGCACTGGAGCCCCTTCGAGCCGCTCGTCTTCGCCAACAGCTCGATGCCGTCCTCCGCGAGCCGCTCCCGGAGCGCCAGCGCGACCTCGCAGCACTCGGTGACCGTGGCCGGCTCGCCCGGGTCGAGGTCGAACACGAGGAGGTCAGGCGGCCTCGGTTGGTCGTCCCGCCCGATCCGCCACATGGGGGTGTGGAACTCGATGGCGGCCAGGTTGGCGAGCCACGTCAAGGTGGCGAGGTCGTCGACGACCGTGAACTCGGTCACCTCGCGCCCGGAGTCCCGCTCGCGTCCCCAACCCGTCCCCTTGCGGGGCAGGGTCACGGTCCTCACCCATTCCGGCGCGTGGCTCGGGACGTTCTTCGCGATGAACCCGCCGCGGTCGGTGCCCTCCGGGAAGCGCTTCACCGTGACCGGTCTCCGCTTCAGGTGCGGGAGCATCACCGGTGCGATGCGGGCGTAGTACTCGATGACGTCACCTTTGGTGTAGCCGCTCGGGTAGAGCGCCTTGGTGAGGTTCGTGAGCGAGATCTGGCGCCCGTCCACCGTCGCGACCACCCGTGTCGTGTCAGGACTCACGGACCACCTCCGCCGGGTGCTTGTCCGGCCGCAGTCCTCGCCACGAGGGCTGCCGGAGCCGCCCGTCCTTCGTCCACTCGCCGAAGACCACCTCGCCGACGAGCTTCGGAGCCGTCCAGCGGGCGTCCTTGCGGTAGCGCGGCGGGACGGCGTTCGAGAAGGGGTTCGCGGCCTGCTCGAGCGGCTCGAGGCGACGCTGCAGGTCGACGAGCGCCTCCTCGGTGAAGCCCGTCCCGACCTGGCCCACATAGCGGAGGGCCCCGCCCTCCGGGATGCCGAGGAGGAGCGAGCCGATGCGGTCCTTCCGGCGCCCCTGGCCGGGTGTCCAGCCTCCGATCACCACCTCCTGCATGAAGACGTTCTTCACCTTCGTCCACTCCGGAGACCGCCGCCCGGGGCGGTAGGGGGAGTCCGTCCGCTTCGCCAGCACCCCCTCGAGGCCCTGCTCCTGACTGGCCCGCAGCACGTCGGAACCGGGACCCTCGAAGCGCGGGCTCAACGTCCAGGCCGCTCCCCGGTCGAGACCGAGGTGCTCGAGCCGGTCGCGGCGCTCGCGGTAGGGCTGGTCGAGGAGCGTCTCACCGTCCTCGTACAGCACGTCGAAGACGACGTAGGTGACGGGCTGGGCCTCTGCCAGCCGCCTGGCCTTGGCGCTGTCGCCGGCGTGGATGCGCGGCTGGAGGAGCTGGAAGCTCGGGCGGCCGTCCGGACCGAAGGCGACGATCTCGCCGTCGAGGACCACCCGTGTCGACCCGAGCGCCTCGCCGAGGCCCCTCAGCTCGGGGAAGGACGCCGTCAGCTCGTTCCCGTTCCTCGAGACGAGCCTGGCCCGCCCGCCGTCGACGTAGGCGAGGGCGCGGATGCCGTCCCACTTGAACTCGTAGGTCCACTCCTCGTCCCTCGCCGGCAGGCGCCCGAGGGTGGCGAGCATCGGCTGGATGTCGGCCGGCATCGGCTCGTAGCCCTCGGGCGCCTCGTCCATCCGGTGGATCATCCAGTTCTTTCCTCTCGTCGGGAACAGCACGAACTGCCCGCTGGCGCGTCCGGTCAGCGTCCCTTCGAGCACGACCATCACCTCGCGGTCGGTCCACTTCAACTCCTCGTAGGAACCGCTGTCCCAGAGCGCCACCGTGCCCCCGCCGTACTCACCCTCGGGGATCTCCCCCTCGAACGAGGCGTACTCGAGGGGGTGGTCCTCGGTGTGGAGGGCGAGGTGGTTCGTCTCCTTGTC
>JAKACF010000235.1 GCA_021821585.1 Actinomycetes bacterium | reverse complement strand
CGTCGACACGCTCGCCGAGCAGATCGTCTCGGGCGCCGTCGAGGTTGGCGACGTCCTCGTCATCTGCGGGACGACGCTCGTCATCTGGATCGTCTCGGACACCTGGAGGGAGGTCCCCGGGCTCTGGACGGTGCCCCACACGGTCGCCGGCCGGACGCTGATCGGGGGCGCGAGCAATGCCGGGGGGATGTTCCTCGACTGGGCGACGAAGTTCACCGGATCGGCGCCCGGCCGGACGAGCCCGGCGAGCATCCCGGTGTGGGCGCCCTACCCGCGGGGCGAGCGGACCCCCTTCCACGACACCGGCCGCAGGGCGTCACTCATCGGGCTCGACCTCTCCCACGACCGGCCGGAGGTTCGCCGTGCGGCCTTCGAGGCCGCCGGGTTCGTCGTCCGCCAGCACATCGACCTGTCCGGCGTGCCCGCCCGGCGGGTCGTGGCGACCGGCGGCGGGACGGGCCGCCCCGAGTGGCTGCAGGCACTCGCCGACTGCACTCGCCTCCCGGTCGACGTGGCGCTCGTGCCCGAGTGCGCCGCCCTCGGCGCCGCCTACGTGGCGAGGATGGCCGCCGGGCTCGAGCAGAGCCTCGACGGCGCCAGTCGCTGGGCGAGGGTCGGCCATCGGGTGGAGCCCGACGAGGCCTGGGTCGAGCCGGCCGCTCGGCGCTACGAGATGTTCAAAGAGCTCGTAGCCGACGCCGAGCAGGGGCGGCTCGAGCCGTGAGGGCCCGCCGGGCCTTCGACGACGTGGCGGTAGGCGACGAGGCGCCCGTCGTCCGCCACGTGCTCACCCGGACGGACCTCGTGGCCTACGCCGGCGCCTCGGGGGACTTCAACCCGATGCACCATGACGAGGTGCTCGCCACCGCGGCCGGCCAGCCGTCGGTCTTCGGCCACGGGATGTTCTCCATGGGCCTCCTCGGCACCGCAGTCACCGGCTGGGCGGGCGCCGGCAGCCTCGTCCGGTACTCGGTGCGCTTCCGGCGCCAGACCTGGCCGGGCGAGACGCTCGTCACCCGGGTGGTCGCCGTGGGCAAGAGGGAGGAGGGGGGCCGGCGCCTGGTCGACCTCGACTGCTCGCTCGCCAATTCCGATGGCGAGCAGAAGGTGGTCGGCTCCGCCACGGTCGCGCTCGACTGAGCGCTCACGAGGTGCTGCCGATGGCGTCGCCGAGAGTGCCGAGCGGCGGTGATCCGAGCGAGAGCAGGGCCTCGTGGAAGCGCCGGTGGGAGTACCGCTTGCCCCAGGCTCCCGTCGCCTCGTCGCGAAGGCTCTGGATCTCGAGCTTGCCCCAGGTGTAGCGGCCGTAGGTCGGGTCGTAGGTGCCGCGGTTCGCCTCGGCGAGGGCGGCGGGGCCGCGCAGGAAGGCATCCTGCTCGAATCGGTGAGTCACCTCCTCGAGGCTCATCGAGCGGCGGTGGATGCCGAGCGAGCAGGCGAGGCGGGTGACCCGGAGCAGGGCCTCCAGCCAGACGCCGATGGCGAAGCGGGGGTCGTCTTCGCGAAAGCCCTCCTCGACGAGCAGCTCCTCGGCGTAGTGCGCCCATCCCTCGACGAATGCCGAGGAGGACAGGGAGCGGCGCACGTCCGAGCGAGCGAGGCGGATGAGGAGGCGGTGGTGGGCGAAGTGGCCCGGAGTCACCTCGTGCGCGGTGATGGTCGGCAACGTCGTCGCGCTGAAGACCTGGCGCCAGTCGCGCTTCGCCCGCTCGTCCCAGGTCGGCTCCGGCGGGTTGACGTAGTACCACGCCGGAGCCTCAGCCTCGTAGGCGCCTCCCGGTGACATCATCGCCATGGCCCAGCGTCGCGACTCGGGAGCGGCGCCCACCCGGCACTCGCCGCCCGGGTCGGGGATGAGGTCCCGGCCGAGGGTGAAGGCGGTCACCTCTGCGATGAGGTGGCGGGCCGCCTCCTGGATGCCCTCGTCGTCGGGATGGTCCGCCAGCAGCTCGGGGACGAGCTGTGCCGGCGTTGCACCGCTGCGGTAGCGGTCGCAATCCTCGGCGAGGCGCTCGGTCAGGCGCCGGCGCTCCGAATCTGCCCGCTCCTCGAGCCGGCCGAGGTCGACCGGCATCCCCTCGGGATCGCCGAGGAGACGAGCGAGCACGTCGTCGCCGAGGGCACAGTCCGGGGTCCCGCTCTCGGCTGCATGCTCGAGCCGGGCGACGAGGCGGGCGTGAGCCGCCAGCGCCGGTGCGTCGTCGACTCCGACGGCGAGGCCACGGGCCCCCCCGAGCAGGGCGGTGGCGACGGGCGCCGGCGTCCGGTCGAGCGAGCTGAGCGAGGCCTCGACTGCCTCCGGCCATCTCGAGAGGTGCCGCGCCCGGGCGGCGGCTCGCTCTTGTGTCGGCGCGTACTCCCGCGCGTAGCAGGCGAGGTCGAGGTTGTCGATGTGGACCAGCGGATTCCAGCGGTGGACCTCGGCGAGCTCGTACTCGGCTCTCAGCCCGGCCTCGGCAGCGAGGAGGTGCGCCTCGTCGTGGGGATCCGGATCGGGGTCGGCGCCGACGGGCGCCAGCCGGTCGAGCGCCGCCCGGACCCCGGCGGGGGAGAGGTCGAGCACCTCTCCGTCGTAGTCGTGGACCCCGGCGTACTCGCGCATCTCCGAGAGGGACAGGTCCCAGATCGCACCTAGGCGCGGCGAGACCGAAGAACGAATGGATCCGCGATTCGACACGGCGAGACGGTACCGTGAGGCGATGGCGCCCCGGTACCGATGCAGAGCCTGCGGGAACCTCACCCGCTTCGACGTCGTGGCGACGAGGAGGACGCTGAGCTACCACCACTTCAGCCTCGGAGGAGAGCTCGTCATCGAGGAGCAGGCGGTGCTCGAGGAGTCGGTGGAGGAGGTCTCCTGCCGCTGGTGTGCCAGCTCGAGGGCGGTGGAGCAGGTCGGCCCCGCCGTGCTGGTGGAGACGAACGGCTCCTGATCCGACGTCAGCCGACGCGCCGCTCGAAGCGGATGCTCGGCAGGAGACCCGCCCGCTCGAGCATCTTCATCGCTCTCGCCTCCACCACGTCGACGATGACGGCTTCGGCCCGATCGTCCGGCCCGAGCAGGAACGAGACGAGGCAGTCCTCGCAGGCCTGGGTCGCCTGGAGCGAGCAGTCGTCGCAGCTGATCGAGATCGGGTCCGTCGCCATCGGTGTCCTCCTGTGTCGGGCGAAGCTCGCCACGACGTCCATGATGACGAGGGGGTGTGACTCTCATGATGGTGGATGTGGAGCACGGTGCTGGCACCAGCCGGGGAGGGGCGTGCGGGCCCCCACCCGGCGCCGGGTGCATGGCAGGTCGGGGCGATCCCCGCCCGTGGCCTCGGGTGCGTGGCTCGTCGTCAGGTGTCTAACGTTCCCGGCCGTGCCGCACCTGCTCGTCACCAACGACTTCCCACCCAAGCACGGCGGCATCCAGTCCTACCTGTACGAGCTGTGGCGCCGGCTTCCGCCGGGGATGGCGACCGTGTTCACGACCGCCCACGAGGATGCCGACTCCTTCGACGCCGAGCAGGCCTTCGAGGTGGTGCGCAGCGACCGCTCGCTGCTGCTCCCCACGGCGGGGATGGCGAGGAGGATCGAGCGGCTGGCGGGAGCGACCGGCAGCGGGCTCGTCGTGTTGGACCCGGCGCTCCCTCTCGGCCTCGTCGGAGAGCGGCTGTCGACCAGCTATGCCGTCGTCGCCCACGGTGCGGAGATCACGGTGCCGGGCAGGCTGCCGCTCGTCCGGCACGCCCTCGGCCGCGTGCTCACCTCCGCCTCGTGGATCGTGGCGGCGGGGGGGTACCCGGCCGCCGAGGCGCGCCGCGCCGGCGGGGGACGCCTGCCCCCGGTCACCGAGATCCCTCCCGGGGTCGACGCCGGCCGCTTCCGCCCCCTCGACGAGCCGGCACGCCTCGCGGCCAGGCGTCACCTGGGGCTTCCCTCGGACGCCCTCGTGCTGCTCAGCGTGAGCCGTCTCGTGCCGAGGAAGGGGATGGACGTGCTCATCCGGGCTGTGGCACGCCTCCAGCGGACCCGGCCCGATCTGGTGCTGGCGATCGGGGGCGCCGGCCGGGACGAGCGCCGGCTGGCGGCGATCGCCCGTCTCGCCGGGGTGCAGGTCCGCTGGCTCGGCCGTCTCTCGGAGGAGGATCTCCCCCTTGCCTACGGTTCCGCCGACGTGTTCGCGATGTGCTGCCGGGAGCGCTGGCTCGGCCTCGAGCAGGAGGGCTTCGGCATCGTCTTCCTCGAGGCCGCCGCCTGCGGAGTCCCCCAGGTGGCCGGCCGGAGCGGTGGCTCCGCCGAGGCGGTGGAGGACGGCGAGACCGGGTTCGTCGTCTCCGACCCGGGGGACGAGCGCCAGGTGGCGGCGGCCCTCGAGCCGCTCCTCGACGACCCCGCGTTGCGCCGCGAGCTCGGCGAGGCGGCGAGGACCCGTGCGGTCGAGCAGTTCTCCTACGACCTGCTGGCACGGCGCCTCGAGCGGAGCCTGCTCGAGGCGGGCGGCTGACCGGCCGGGACGCGGACCTCCGGCCGGCCCGCAAGAATCGGACACGGGCCTGTCTCGCCAGGTACTGTCCCGACCGGCAGAATCGCGACAGCGGACCCGAGGAAGGAGCGAGAGTTGGCGGAGCACACCACCGAACGGATGCTCGTGGACGCCACTCCAGAGCGG
>JAKACF010000234.1 GCA_021821585.1 Actinomycetes bacterium | reverse complement strand
TCGATGATGCGGGAGCTCGGCCTCGTCACCGTCTGCGAGGAGGCCGGCTGCCCGAACCTGTCGGAGTGCTGGGCCGAGGGCACGGCGACGTTCATGATCAACGGCGAGCGCTGCACGCGTGCCTGCGGCTTCTGCCTCGTCGACACGCGCCACCCCCTCCCGCTCGACCCGGGCGAGCCCGAGCACGTGGCCGAGGCGGTGAGCCGCCTCCGGCTGGCGCACGCCGTCGTGACGGCCGTGGCGCGCGACGACCTCGCCGACGGGGGGGCCGCCGCCTTCGCCCGCACCATCGAGTCGATCCGCCGGCGCTCACCGGGGACGGCCGTCGAGGTGCTCATCCCCGACTGCAAGGGGGACGACGTCTCGCTCGAGACGATCTTCGGGGCCCGCCCCGAGGTGCTCAACCACAACCTCGAGACGGTCCTCCGCCTCCAGCGGGCCGTCCGGCCGTCGGCCTCCTACGCCCGCAGCCTGTCGGTGCTCGCACGGGCGAAGGACGCCGGCCTCGTCACCAAGTCCGGCATCATCCTCGGCATGGGGGAGCGGGAGGACGAGGTCCTCGGTGCCCTCGCCGACCTGCGCTCGGTGGGGGTCGACATCGTGACGATCGGCCAGTACCTGCGCCCGAGCGCCCGGCACCTCCCCGTCGCCAGGTGGTGGAGGCCGGACGAGTTCGCCGCCCTGGCGGCCGCCGGGGCCGAGATGGGCTTCGCCCACGTCGAGGCCTCCCCTCTCGCCCGCTCGAGCTACCACGCCCGCCAGGCGGCGGAGGCGGGCGCCCCCGCCATGGGGGCGACGGCGTCGTGACGACGACGAGGGAGGACCCCGTGCTCGCCCGGGCCGCCCGCCTCGCCCGGGTGCGCGACGCCATGCGGGACAAGGGCGTCGAGGCGCTCCTGCTCTCCCTCGGGGCGGACCTCCCCTGGCTGTCTGGCTACGAGGCGATGCCGCTCGAGCGGCTCACGATGCTCGTCCTTCCCGCCGACGACGAGGCCACCCTCCTCGTCCCGGCCCTCGAGGCCCCACGGGTGGCCCACGACCGTCGCCTGTTCGCGCTCCGTCCCTGGAAGGAGAGCGAGGACCCGGTCGGCCTCGTCGCCTCCCTTGTCGGCACCCGGAGGCGTCTCGCGGTCTCCGACCGCGCCTGGGCGGCCCACCTGCTCGCCCTCGAGGCGGCGCTCCCCTCCGCCCGCTTCGAGCCGGCGAGCCGGGTCACCTCGCCGCTGCGCTCGGTGAAGGACGCGGCGGAGATCGCCGCCCTCGAGGCGGCCGGGGCGGCCGCCGACCGCGTGGCCGAGGCCCTCCTCGGCGGCGAGATCCGCCTCGTCGGGCGCTCCGAGGAGGCGGTCTCGACCGAGCTGTCCGAGCGCCTCGTCCAAGAGGGCCACCGGCGGGTCAACTTCGCCATCGTCGGGAGCGGCCCCAACTCCGCCAGTCCGCACCACGAGCCCGGCCCCCGGATCATCGGGGAGGGCGAGGCGGTCGTCTGCGACTTCGGCGGCACCTACTACCTCGACGACACGGTCGGCTACTGCTCGGACACGACCCGGACCGTCTTCACCGGGGAGCCGCCCCGGGAGTTCGTCGAGCTGTACGAGGTGCTCGAGGCGGCCCAGCGCCAAGCCGTCGCGTCGGCCGTCGTCGGCGAGACGTGCGAGAACGTCGACGCCACCGGGCGCAACATCATCGGGGCGGCCGGCTACGGCGACGCCTTCATCCACCGCATCGGGCACGGCATCGGCATCGAGGAGCACGAGGACCCCTACATGGTCTCGGGCAACGGGGAGCGGATCGTCGCCGGCCACGCCTTCTCGGTCGAGCCCGGGATCTACCTCGAGGGCCGCTACGGGGCGCGCATCGAGGACATCGTCGTGGCGACCGAGTCCGGCCCGCATCCGTGCAACCGGTCCGACCACTCGCTTCGCGTCGTCTCCTGAGTAGCCTCTCTCCGGTGGAGGGCATCGACGAGGGGCCGGTGACGGCCTGGCTGGCCGAGCACGTCGACCTCGAGCCGCCGCTCGGCTTCGAGCTCATCGCCGGCGGGCGCTCCAACCTCACCTTCAAGGTGCTCGACGCCGCCGGGCGCCCGGTCGTGCTCCGCCGGCCGCCGACGGGCCACGTGCTGCCGACCGCCCACGACATGACCCGGGAGCACCGGGTGGTGACCGCCCTCGGGCCCACCCCCGTCCCTGTGCCGGTCACCCTCGGGCTGTGCACGGACCCCTCGGTGAACACGGCGCCCTTCTACGTCATGGAGTACGTCGACGGCCACGTGCTGCGCGACCTCGCCACAGCCGAGCGGGAGATGGACGAGGCCGGCCGCCGCCGGGCGGGCGAGTCGCTCGTCGAGGTGCTCGCCGCCCTGCACGCAGTCGACGTCGAGGCCGTCGGGCTCGGCGACCTCGGACGCCGGGAGGGCTACCTGGCCCGCCAGCTCGAGCGCTGGCACGGGCAGTTCGACCGCTCCCAGATCGACGGGGTCGAGCGCCACGGGGCGGTCGACCGGGTCTACGAGCGCCTCTCCTCCTCCATCCCCGCCCAGCAGGGGAGCACGATCGTGCACGGCGACTACCGCCTCGACAATGCGGTGCTCGCCGACGACGGCACGGTGGCGGCCGTCCTCGACTGGGAGATCTGCACCCTGGGCGACCCGCTCGCCGATGTCGGCCTGTTGATGGTGTACTGGACCGAGCCGGGCGACACGACGGCCGCCCTCGGGGCGGCGCCGACGGTGGCGCCCGGTTTCGCCAGCCGGGAGGAGCTGCGGGCCCGGTACGCAGCCGCCACGGGGAGGGACCTGTCCGGGCTCGGCTACTACGTCGCCTTCGGCTACTGGAAGCTCGCCTGCATCCTGCAGGGCGTCTACGCCCGCTATCTCGGCGGTGCCGGGGGAGGGGACCGCTCCGGGGTCGATATGTTCGGTGTACAGGTGCGGCTGCTCGCCGAGGCGGCAGAGCAGTCGCTGGCGGGCGTGGCGTGAGGCGCGCCCGCGTCGAGCGAGGCGAGGCGAGGCGATGCCCGACCTGTACGAACTGACCGGCGAGGAGGCCCCCGAGCGGCCCGTCGTCATCGCCGTCCTCGACGGCTGGGTCGACGCCGGCATGGCCGCCCGCACGGCACTCGGCGCCCTCGTCGAGACCATCTCGTTCCAGCCCTATGCCGTTTTCGACGACGAGGACCTGATCGACCTGCGCGCCCGCCGGCCCCAGCTGCGGATCGTCGACGGCGTGAGCGAGTCCCTCAGCTTCGAGCGCCCGGTGATGCAGGTCGGGCGGGACCGCCTCGGCTCGGGCATCGCCCTGCTGAGCGGTCCGGAGCCGGACTTCCGCTGGCGCCGCTTCGCCGCCTCGGTCCTCGAGATCGCCCAGCAGATGGACGCGAGGATGCTGATCGGCCTCGGCGGCTTCCCGGCCGGTGCCCCGCACACCCGCCCGGTCCGCCTCGCCGCCACCGCCTCCTCGCCGCAGCTGGCCCAGCTCGTCGGCTACGTCGACGGCACGATCGAGGTCCCCGCCGGGGTCCAGGCAGCCCTCGAGCGGGCCTTCACGACCGGCGGCATCCCGGCGGTCGGCCTGTGGGCGAGGGTGCCCCACTACGTCTCGGCGATGCCCTTCCCGCCCGCCTCTCTCGCCCTCCTCGACGGCATCGCGGCGGTCTCCGGCCTCGTCATCGACTCCGACGTCCTGAAGGAGGCGGCCGAGGCCGCCAGGCGCAAGGTGGACGAGCTCATCGAGCAGAGCCCCGAGCACTCGGCGATGGTCCGCCAGCTCGAGACGAACGTCGACGTCCTCGAGGGCCTACCCTCCCTGAACGACCGCGACGTGCCCTCCGGCGACGAGATCGCGGCCGAGCTCGAGCGCTACCTCCGGGGCGACCAGGAGCGGCCCGAGGAGTAGTCCGGAGGCGGGTCCTCGCCCGCCCGAAGTAGGTTGCAGCAATGCTCATCGACGGAGGCATCGGCTTCGACCCGACCGGCATCGCGGACCAGGCGCGGCGCCTCGAGCAGGACGGCTACGACGGCGCCTGGGCGGCCGAGACGGGCCACGACCCGCTCCTCACCCTGGCGCTGGCCGCCGGTGCCACCGAGCGGCTCGAGCTCGGGACCGGGATCACGGTCGCCTTCGGGCGGAGCCCGATGATCACCGCCACGATGGCGAACGACGTCCAGCTGCTCTCGAGGGGCCGGCTGCTCCTCGGCCTCGGGTCGCAGATCAAGCCCCATATCGAGCGCCGCTACTCGATGCCGTGGTCGCACCCGGCCGCCCGGATGCGGGAGTACATCCAGGCGATGCACGCCATCTGGGACTCCTGGAACGAGGGGACCACGCTCGAGTTCCGGGGGGACTTCTACACCCACACCCTCATGACGCCCTTCTTCAACCCCGGGCCGAACCCCTACGGCGCCCCGAAGGTCCTCCTCGCGGCGGTCGGGGCCCTCATGACCGAGGTGGCCGGCGAGGTGGCCGACGGCATTCTGATCCACGGCTTCACGACCGAGCGCTACCTGCGCGAGGTGACCCTGCCCGCCGTCGAGCGGGGGCTCTCGCGCTCGGGGAGGACCCGGGACTCCTTCACGGTCTCCTACCCGGGCTTCGTGGTGACCGGGGAGACCGACGAGCAGCTCGCTCAGGCGGCGGCGGCGGTGAAGGCGCAGATCGCCTTCTACGCCTCGACGC
>JAKACF010000233.1 GCA_021821585.1 Actinomycetes bacterium | reverse complement strand
GGCGATCACGGCCCGCAGGCGGGCGGGGTCGCCGAGGATAGCCTCGAGCTCGGCGATGATCCGGTGCAGTTCCTCGATCTCGGCCTCGAGCTCGGAGCGGCCGAGCCGCGTGAGACGGCCGAGCGTCATATCGAGGATGTGGGTCGCCTGCTCCTCGGAGAACGAGAAGGGCTCTCCCATGAGGGCCGCGCGCGCGGCAGGCCGGTCATCCGAGGCACGGATGGTGGCGATGACCGCGTCCAGCATGTCGATCGCACGGAGCAGTCCCTCGACGATGTGGGCTCGCGCCCGTGCTCGCCGGAGGCGGTACTCCGAACGCCGGGTGACCACCTCGACCTGGTGATCGACATAGGCCCTGATGGCCTGGGCGAGGTTGAGCAGACGTGGAACACCGTCGACGAGCGCCAGCATGTGGACACCGAAGCTCGTCTGCATCGGCGTGAACTTGTAGAGATTGTTGAGGACGACGTTTGCATTTGCGTCGCGCTTCAAGGTGATGACGAGCTTGGTCTCGTCCCCAGCCGAGAGGTTGTCGGCGTTGTCGATTCCCGACAGGTCACCCGAGTCGAGCGCATCGGCGATCTTGGTGAGAATGCCCTCGACAGAGGTCTGGTAGGGGATCTCGGTGACGACGATCTGGTTCCTGCCGCCGCGTGCCTCCTGGATCTCGGCGACGGCCCGCATCTTCACCGAGCCACGGCCCGTGCGATAGGCGTCGAGGATCCCGGCACGGCCGAGGATGAGTCCGCCTGTCGGGAAGTCGGGTGCCTTGACGAACTGCATGAGCTCGTCCGGTGTCGCCTCTGGGTGCTCGAGGAAGTAGATGGTGGCGTCGATGACCTCGCCGAGGTTGTGAGGCGGGATGTTGGTGGCCATCCCGACCGCGATTCCCTGGGAGCCGTTGACGAGGAGGTTCGGGAACCGAGCGGGCAGGACGTTCGGCTGCTCGTCCCGGCCGTCGTAGTTGGGCACCATGTCGACGGTCTCTTCGTCGATGCCGTCGAGGAGCACCATGGCCAGCGGGGCCAGGCGGCACTCGGTGTAGCGGGCGGCGGCCGGCCCCATGTTGGGCCCGGGGGCGCCGAAGTCACCGTGACCGTCGATGAGCGGGTGGCGCAGCGAAAACGACTGCACCATGCGGGCGAGGGCGTCGTAGATGGCGGCGTCGCCGTGGGGGTGGAACCGGCCCATGACGTCGCCGACGACGCGGGCGCACTTCACGAAGGGACGGTCGGGCCTGAGGCCCTCGGTCCCCATCGCGTAGAGGATGCGGCGGTGGACCGGCTTCAGCCCGTCCCGGGCGTCGGGGAGCGCCCGCTGGACGATGACCGACATGGAGTACTCGAGGAACGAGCGCTCCATCTCCTCCTGGATCTCGATCGGAAGGACGGCGACGCCGCCGTTCTCCGCGCCAGAGCCGGCGCCGTTGCTCCCACTGATGTCCGACATGACCTGTCCTCTCCCGGTCCTCAGATGTCGAGGAAGCGGACGTCCTTGGCATTGGTCTGGATGAAGTGGCGTCGCACCTCGACGTCATCGCCCATCAAGATGGAGCAGATGTTGTCGGCGACGCTCGCCTCTTCCATCGTCACCTGCAGGAGCGAGCGCTTGTCCGGGTCGATCGTCGTCTCCTTCAACTCGGACCAGTCCATCTCACCGAGGCCCTTCAGCCGGTTGAAGTCCTTGTTGTAGTTCGGGTGCTCCACGAGAAAGCGCGCCCGGGCGGAGTCGTCCTTCAGGTAGACCTTGGACGTCCCCACCTCGGCGGAGTACAGCGGCGGCTGTGCGACGTAGACGTGGCCCGCCTCGACGAACGGCTTCATCTGCCGGAGGAAGAAGGTGAGCAACAGCGTCCGGATGTGCGACCCGTCCACGTCGGCGTCCGCCAGGATGATCACCTTGCCGTAGCGGATCTTGGTGAGATCGAAGTCCTCGGAGAGGCCGGCGCCGATCGCCATGATGAGCGCCTGGATCTCGGCGTTCTTCAGCATCTTGTCGACGCGGGCCTTCTCGACGTTCAGGATCTTGCCGCGGATCGGAAGCACGGCCTGGGTCCGCGGGTCGCGCGCCTTCACCGCCGAGCCGGCGGCGGAGTTGCCCTCGACGATGAACAGCTCGCACTCGTGCGCGTTGCGCGAGGAGCAGTCGTAGAGCTTGCCGGGCAGCCCCGCCCCGTCGAGGGCGCTCTTTCGCCGAGTGAGGTCCTTGGCCTGCTTGGCCGCAAGCCGCGCCCGCTGGGCGTCGAGCCCTTTCTTCACGACCTGGGCGCCCTCTTTCGGGTTCTCCTCCAACCACTCGGCGAGCTTCTCGTTCGTCGCCCGGGCGACGAGCGAGCGCATGGCGGTGTTGCCGAGCTTGGCCTTCGTCTGGCCCTCGAACTGCGGCTCGGTGAGGCGGACCGAGACGATGGCCGTGAGACCCTCGCGGACGTCCTCTCCTGTCAGCCCGTCGGCACCCTCCTTCACGAGGTTGCGCGACTTGGCGAACTTGTTGATGACGCTGGTCAGCGCCTGACGGAAGCCGTCCTCGTGCATCCCGCCCTCGATGGTGGCGATGCCGTTCGCGAACGAGTGGATCGACTCGTAGTAGCCGGTGTTCCACTGGAGGGCGACCTCCACCTCCTGGGTGTCCTCGGACACCGAGTAGGCGGCGACCCGCTTGAACAGCGCCTCCTTCGTGGCGTTGAGGTGCCGGACGTAGTCGGCGATCCCTCCGGCGTACTTGAACACCTGCGGTTCGGGGTCGTGACCGGGGCGCTCGTCCTTGAAGCGGATCTCGAGGTTGCGGTTGAGGAAGGCGTAGACCTGGAGGCGCTCGGTGATCGTCTGGGCGCGGAAGTCCGTCTCTTCGAAGATGGACCCGTCCGGCCAGAAGGAGACGGACGTGCCGGTACGGCCACGCGGCGCATCACCGACGACCTCCAGCTTCCCGACCGGCTGGCCCCCGTCGCGGAACTCCATCCGGTGGCGCTTGCCGCCGCGGTCCACCTCGAGGAGGAGCCGGGTGGAGAGGGCGTTCACGACGGACGCTCCGACGCCGTGCAGCCCTCCGGAGACCTTGTAACCCCCGCCGCCGAACTTTCCACCGGCATGGAGCACCGTGTAGACGACCTCGGCCGCCGACTTGCCCTTGTACTGAGGGTGCTCGTCGATCGGGATCCCCCGGCCGTTGTCGATCACCCGGCATCCCCCGTCGGCGAGCAGGGTCACGTCGATCCGCGTGCAGTAGCCCGCCATCGCCTCGTCGACCCCGTTGTCGACGATCTCCCAGACGAGATGGTGCAGCCCGCTCGGCCCGGTCGATCCGATGTACATGCCCGGACGCTTCCGGACGGGCTCGAGACCTTCGAGGACGGTGATGTCGCTGGCGGTGTACTGCGACACGGTCGCCGTGCGATCCTTGGTCTCGGCATTCATTACCACGGGCGCGACCTTCCAAAGGTGGTGGTTCTCATGGGCCAGCGCCGTCGATGGCTACCAGCGAGGACGACCTCACGCGGGGCCCAGCAATGCCACGATTCTACCGTGAACTGCCACCCCGACCGGACATTTCCGGCCGCCTCTTCCGGTCGCTCACCGTCCTGACCTGGGTCGGACGCGGACGCTCAGGTCATCGACGAGGCGGGCTCCTAGCTCCTCCTCGAGGCGGGCGAGGAGACGGTCGGAGACGAGGCGCAACTGGGTCGCCCAGGCGGGCTCGGGCACCTCGCAGACAAGCTCCCGGCCGCGCAGGGCGACCGGGCGGATGCGCGCCGCCAGCTCGGCTCCGACCGCCGCGTCCCACACCTCGGAGATCCTCGCGAGCACAGCGGTCGCGCCGAGCCCCCGTGCACGCAGGAGCGAGGTCATCGCGTCGCCGATCGCCGTCACCTCGAGTGGCTCGGAGAGGCCTTCGAACCGGCTCTCCTCCCTTCCCGTCACGGTAGGAGCCGCCCGGCCGAGATCTCGACCACGAGGTCGGGAGAGGCGCCCGGCGGCAGCTCGCCGGCTGTGGTGAGCAGGGCCTGACCTCTCGGGAGCTCGGCGACGAGCGCCCGGCTCGTCCGCTCGTCGAGCTCGGAGAACGCGTCGTCGAGGAGGAGGACCGGCGTCGAGCCCGTCACCTCGCTCACGTAGCGGTGGATACCGAGCCGAAGCGCCAGCGCCACCGCTCGTTGACGGCCCTGGGACAGCCGCGTGCGCGAGTCGAGGCCGCCGGCATGGATCTCGAGCTCGTCTCGCTGTGGACCGACCGTCGTGACCTGTCGCCGGAGGTCCTCCTGCCTGCTGGCGGCGATCGCCTCGGCCAGCGGCCCGGTGAACGAGCGCCGGTAGTACAGCTCGAGCGCACCGGCGGGCGACGCGAGAGCGGCCCATGCCGCCGCTGCATACGGAGAGAGAGCAGCGACGAGGTCCTCGCGCGAGCGTGCCACCCGCTCGCCGGTGGTCGCCAGCCGCTCGTCCCAGACGTCGAGGGTGAGCACCGCCTCGGCCGGCAGCCTGCCTCCGAGTTGACGCAACAGGGCGTTGCGCTGCCGGAGGATGCGCTCGAGCGCGGCACGCTCGGCCGCCAGACGGGGCGCGGTGGCGAGGATGGCGTCGTCGAGGAGGTCTCGGCGGCCCGCCGGGGAACCCTTCACCAGGTCGAGGTCGTCGGGCGTGAACAGCGTCGTCTTCAGCACCTCGATGAGGTCCTTGGCACTCGCCACCCGCTGGCGGTTCAACATGGCGAGGTCGCGGCGCCCG
>JAKACF010000232.1 GCA_021821585.1 Actinomycetes bacterium | reverse complement strand
GCTCGGCGCTTCCCCGGCGGACTGTCGCAGCCCCGAGAGCGGAGACGGGCGGCGACCCCGGCCTGCGCGTCACCTCCGAGGTGGGACGGCTCGAGCGGGTACTCGTCCACCGCCCGGGCGGCGAGCTCGTCCGGGTGACCGCCGAGAACAGGGGATCACTTCTCTTCGACGAGGTGCCGAGCCCGGGGCGTGCCGCTCGCGAGCACGACGCCTTCGTCGCGCTGCTGCGCTCGGAGGGGGTGGAGGTCGTCGAGCTCGGGGCGCTGCTCGAGGAGTCGCTCGGCACCGAAGCCGCCCGGCGGGAGCTCGTCGCCGAGATGGCGGATGCCGCCCGGCTCGGCGGGGCGTTGGCGTCCCGCCTCGTGGCGCTGCTCGACGACATGACGGCGGCCTCACTCGCCCGAACCTCTCTGCACGGCCTTCGCGTGCACGAGGTCGACCCGCGCCGGGTGACGCTCACCGCCCGGCTGTCGGGCCCCGCCGCCTTCGTCGTCGACCCGCTCCCGAACCAGCTGTTCATGCGCGACGCCGGTGTCGTCGTCGGAGAGCAGGCGTGCCTCGGGCGCATGCGCCACCCGGTCCGTCGGCGTGAGCCGTTCCACCTGCGCCTTGTCTTGGACCACCACCCGCTCTTCGCCGCGGACGTTCCAGCTGTCGGCCGAGGGCGGGAGACCGGGGCGGTCGGGTCCGGCGCCCTCGAGGGCGGCGACGTGCTCGTGCTGAACGAGCGCTGCGTCGCCGTCGGGCTCGGGGAGCGGACCGACGCCTCCGGCGCCGAGGCGTTCGCCACCCGGCTCTTCGAGGCCGGCCAGGTGCGTGAGGTGCTGGCCGTGCCGCTGCCCCGCCGGCGCGCCGTCATGCACCTCGACACGGTGATGACGATGGTCGACCGCGACCTCGCCACCGTCTACCCGCCGGTCGCTGCAGGACTCGAGGCCTACCGGCTGCGTCCCGCTCTCGGAGGGACGACGAGGGTCGACCACGAACCGGAGTTGCTCCGAGCCGTCGACCGGGCGCTCGGTGGCGGCCTGCGCCTCGTGCCGACCGGGGGCTCGCCGGCGAAGCAGCGCCGCGAACAGTGGGACGACGCCAACAACCTCCTCGCGCTCGCTCCGGGAAGGGTGGTTGCCTACGGCCACAACTCCGCCACCAACGAACGCCTGGCGGCGGCCGGGGCCGAGGTGCTCACGATCGCCGGAGCAGAGCTCGGGCGCGGCCGCGGAGGACCGCGGTGCATGACCTGCCCCCTCAGGCGCACGGGCTGACGGAGGCGGGAACGGCTCCCTCCGAGCCGGCGTGCCGCCTCAGCAGTTGCTCGGCGCCGCCAGGTGCTCGAAGCGGTTCGTGATCCACTGGACCACGGTGACCTGGGCCTCGACCTGGGTCGCGACGTGGTCGCCGGGGAAGGAGACGAGATCCGAGCGCGCCCCGAGCGCGCACCACCGCTTGTGGAGCGCCACCTCGACCGCGTAGGGGATGACCTCGTCGGCGAGGCCGTGGTACTGCAGGACCGGCACCGACGGAGCCACCTTGCCGGCGTTGTTCTCGTCGAGGGCTCGCCGCACCGCCGGGAGGTGGAGCGGGTTGATGCCGCCCTTGGTGTAGTCCTGGATCTTCTTGCCGGCGTAGGTGACGAGGCCCTGTGCCTGGCACATCTTCGAGAGACTGGCGAACGCCGCCCTGCCCGCCGCGTTGAGGTAGCGACCGAAGTGCAGCTGCGGGTAGGCGGCATTGAAGCCGATGGCGGCGCCGCCGAGGAAGGCGAAGAATGGCCCGCCGTTCAAGTTGGCGGCCACGGCCTGCAGGTTGGCCGGAGTGCCACCGAGCGCGACGCCCTTCAGCCTGAGCGAGCGGGCGTACCAACCCTGCTCCTCGGCGGCGAAGGCGGCCGCGCCGCCCCCTTGGGAGTAGCCCTCGATCGCCACCGGCGCCCTCGCCGACAGGTGCGCCGGTCGCAGGTGCTCCGCTGCCTTCAGGATGTCGAGGACGGAGAAGCCCTCGGTCGTCCCGACGGCGTACAGCTCCTCGCCGGGCGTGCCGAGGCCCGGGTAGTCGGTGAGGGCGACGGCCCAGCCCTGTGAGAGCAGGTTCTCGACGGCGAAGTTCTCGTCATAGGTGCCGCTTTGAAGCTCCCTGCTCGGGGCGCACTGGTCGCCCCAGCCCTGGGTCCCCGTGGCGTAGGCCACCACCGGCCTCGGCCCAGGCCCGCTCCAGGCCGTCTCGGGCACGAGGACGGTGCCCGAGACGGCGATCGGCTGGCGGTTGGCGTTCGTCGACTTGTACAGGACGTTCCAGACCTTCGCCGGCGCAGCGACCTCGCCCCCCGCCAGCAGGTAGTCGCATCCCACGCGCCAGCGGATGATCGTGCCGGGGGCTCCCTTCGGCAGTGGAGAGGGAGGCCGGTAGAAGGCGTCCGTGCCGCAGGAGCCCGAGGTGGCCGCCGAGGCCGTCGCCGCCACCCCGGGCACCGACCCGAGCATGACGAGGCCGGCGAGCAGGAGGCTCCCGACGGCGAGGACCGTGACGGCGAGGATGGCGAGGCGCGCGTGGTCTCTCGCCCAGGCGGGCGAGGTGGGAGGACGCAGATCTCTCATGCCCCCGAGAACGTCCGCCGGGGCCGAATCTTGCGCAGACGCGCAAGACGGAGCCGCTGAGCGGCTCCGTCTCAGAGCTCGGGGGGGAGGACTCGAACCCCCAATAACAGGGCCAGAACCTGTCGTGTTGCCGATTACACCACCCCCGAAAGGGCGACGGTCATGCTAACAGCCGATCCGGCCGCCCTCGTCATGAGGAGCGGCGCCGGCGGTGTTGGGGCAGGTCACTGCGGATGGTCCCGATGATGACCCACAGCGCGACCAGGGCGGCGAGGCCGAGGAAGACGATCGTGAAGGCGGACTCGCCGAGCAGGCGAGGACCGCGGGAGGACGTGCCGAAGAGCCCCGCCGACAGGACGAGGGCGGCGATGACGATCCCGGCCGCTCCCCTGTTGGCGAGCTTCTGGACCCCCCTCACGATCTCGGACTCGTCCACGCCCTCGACGTTCAGCGTGAACGTCCCGCTCGCGAGGGCGTCGAGCACCTTGTTCATCCTGCCGGGCAGCTGCTCGGCGAACTCCTTCGCGTCGAGCGCAGCGGAGACCAGGCTGGCCGGTGAGGCGGAGGCGAGCATCTGGTGGCGCATGATGTGCGCCAGTCGCTCCCGCACGGCCGCCGCCGGCTCGAAACGGTCGTCGAGGTGGCGAGCGACGTCGTCCAGGTTGAGCAGCGCCTTGCCGACGAGGGTGAGCTCCGGCGGTGTGCGCAACCCGCTCTCGGCCGCGATGCGCGCCAGCTCCCCGAGCTCCCGGCCCATCTGCAGCTGGCCGAGGTTGGCTCCCGTCGTGCGCACGACGAGCTCGGAGACGCGGCGCGAGAGGCTCTCCCGCTCGTAGCCCTCGACCGGCTCGCCGAGGCGCTCGAGCGCCTCGGCCGCCTCCGCCCCCCTGCCCTCGCTGGCGGCGACGAGGAGCCGCAGCAGCGCGTCCTGCAGCTGGGGCGCCACCCGGGCGACCATGCCGAGGTCGATGAGGCCGAGCCGACCGTCGTCGGTGAGCAGGACGTTGCCTGGGTGCGGGTCGGCGTGGAAGAGCCCGTGGACGAAGATCTGGTCGAGGTAGGCCTGGAAGAGCTCGTCGGCGAGCGGTCCGCCGTCGACCTCGAGCAGGCCGAGCGGGCCGATGCCAGAGAGGTTCCTCCCCGAGACGAAGGTCATCGTGAGCACCCGCGAGGTCGAGAAGTCGGCGATCGGCTCGGGCACGACGAGGCGGTGGAAGCCGGAGAGCATCTCGCCGAAGGCGACGAGGTTCTGGGCCTCCCGCCCGTAGTCGAGCTCCGCCATGAGGGACTGGCGGAACTCGGCGACCGCCCCGGCGAGGCCCATGCGCCCGGCGATCGGCCAGCGCTCCTCGAGCACCTCGGCCAGCTCGGAGATGACGTCCATGTCCTCGACGATGCGCCGGCGGATCCCGGGACGCTGGACCTTCACCGCGACGGGACGCCCGTCGCGCATGGCCGCCCGGTGGACCTGGGCGAGGGAGGCCGCTGCCAGCGGCTCCTCGTCGAAGCGGGAGAAGGCGGTCGACACCCGCACGCCGAGCTCCTCCTCGACGATGCGCCTTCCCTCGCCCTCGGCGAGCGGCTCCACGCGGTCCTGCAGGCGGCTCAGTGCCTCTGTGTAGGCCTCCGGCAGGAGGTCGACCCGGCTCGACAGAAGTTGGCCGAGCTTGACGTAGGTGGGGCCCATCGACTGCAGCTCATCGACGAGCCGCCCGGCATCCGCCGCTGCCTCCTCGTCGTCGACCGCCGTCAGGTTGCGGTGCTTGAGCAGGAGGCGAGCGAGCTCGCCGTACTTCGGCATGTGGCGCAGCTTGAGCGGCGAGGAAGCCATCGCTGCTCGTGTACCCGCTCGGGAACGCCGTCCAACCCCGGGTCGGCGCCAGCAGGGCTGTCGCTCAGCCTCCGCCGAAGCCCGAGCTCGAGAAGCCGGCGATGCGCCCCCAGGCGACGGCAGCCGCCTGGCGGGCGACGGCGTCGGCCTCGGCGAGGACGCCGTGGGCCACCGGCGTCACCGGTGAGGCGACGACGGCCATGCCGGCCGCCGTCGCGAGGTGGGTGACCCAGAGCGTCTGCCAGCTGTCGCAGACGACGAGGGCCCGGTTCAGCCGGTCGAGGCGGGCGACGGCCGCCACCT
>JAKACF010000231.1 GCA_021821585.1 Actinomycetes bacterium | reverse complement strand
TCGTCGGCTCGGCCGAGATGAAGGCCTTCGGGACGTAGGCAGGGCCGCCCTTTCCGAGCAGGTCGTCGAAGGCCTCCTGGTAGCTCCCGACCACCCCCTTGTCGACGAGCGCCTTGGCGAAGTGGGGGCGGCCGAGCGTCGTGCCGCCGGCGCGGGCCTCCACCTCGGCCAGCGTGAGGTCGATGCCGAGCTCGTTCAGGCGGTCCACCAGCCTCACGTTGCGCTCGGCCCGGTCCCGGCGCAGCTGCTCCAGCTGGGACTGGAGCGGGCCGTCGCCGGGCTCGACGAAGTAGCAGAGCAGGTGCAAGGTGCCGGGTGAGAAGCGGCAGGAGACCTCGCAGCCCGGGACGAGCTCGATGCCGCCGTCCTCGGCCGCCCGCCTCGCCTCGTCGATGCCCTCGAGGCCGTCGTGGTCGGTGAGGGCGAGCGCCGACAGTCCGGCCCGGACGGCCAGCTCGACGACCCTGGTCGGTGACTCCGACCCGTCCGAGCAGGTCGAATGTGTGTGGAGGTCGATCATGGCGCTCCTGTCCGACCGCGAGCCGCCCGCGGACCGCCGCCGAGCGTACCGGTAGCCGGCGGCGGCGGCCGGACCGTCCGCCCGCGGTGGCAGAATGGCCATGTGAAAGAGGCCTGCGGCGTCTTCGGCGTCTACGCCCCAGGCGCAGCGGTCGCCCGGACCACCTTCGACGGCTTGTTCGCTCTCCAGCACCGGGGGCAGGAGTCCGCCGGGATGGCCGTGAGCGACGGCGAGAGCGTCACCGTGTTCAAGGAGATGGGCCTCGTGGCCTCGGTCTTCGACGAGCGGTCGCTCTCCACGCTCGAGGGCGACCTCGCCATCGGGCACACCCGCTACTCGACGACCGGCCCGAGCACCTGGCAGAACGCCCAGCCCGTCTACCGCACCGACGGCAGGGCGGGCTTCGCCCTCGGCCACAACGGCAACCTCACCAACACCGAGGAGCTCGCCGCCGGGGCGGGGATGCTCGGCGCGCTCACCTCGGACAGCGATCTCGTGGCGGAGCTGATCTCCCGGGAGTTCGCCGTCTCGTCCGACCTCGCTCCGGACGGCACCGACGACGCCCTCGACCTCGTCGGGGCGCTCGAGCGCGTGCTCCCCTCGGTGGAGGGCGCCTTCTCCTTCGTCCTCCTCGACGCCGACCACCTCGTGGCCGTGCGGGACCCCCACGGCTTCCGGCCGCTCTGCCTCGGGCGCCTCGCCTACGAGGTCGACGGCGAGGTGCGCACGGGCTGGGTGGTCGCCTCCGAGTCGCCGGCCCTCGACGTCTGCGGGGCGGAGTTCGTGCGGGAGGTCGAACCCGGCGAGATGGTCGTGATCGACGGGGCCGGTCCCCGCTCGCTCCGGCCCTTCGGCGAGCCGGCAGCCAAGCGGCTCTGTGTCTTCGAGTTCGTCTACTTCGCCCGACCCGACTCGAGGCTGGTGGGCCAGGAGGTCTACGGCGCCCGTCGCAGGATGGGCGGGCTGTTGGCGAGACAGCGCCCGGTCGACGCCGACCTCGTCATCGGGGTACCCGACTCGGGGGTGACGGCGGCCGAGGGCTTCGCCGAGGCGAGCGGGATCCCCTACGGCCAGGGACTGGTGAAGAACCGCTACATCGGGCGGACCTTCATCGCCCCCACCCAGGAGGCGAGGGCGCTCGGGGTCCGGCGCAAGCTCAACCCGCTCCGCTCGAGCATCGAGAACAAGCGGCTCGTCGTGGTCGACGACTCGATCGTGAGGGGGACGACCACGCGCCAGATCGTGAAGATGCTGAAGGAGGCGGGCGCCGCCGAGGTCCACCTCCGGATCTCCTCGCCGCCGTTCCGGTGGCCCTGCTACTACGGGATCGACACGCCGTCGCGGGGCGAGCTGCTCGGCGCCCGCATGTCGGTGGAGGAGATGCAGGCGCACCTCGGGGCGGACTCGCTCGACTTCCTCTCCCTCGAGAACCTGCTCACGGCCGTCGGATCGGACGCCGGCGGGGAGGGCTTCTGCTCGGCATGCCTGACCGGGCGGTACCCGACCTCGGTTCCCGTCGAGCTGACCCCGGCGGAGGAGCGCGAGATCGCCTCGGGCCGAGCGCTCGCAGCCTCGCTGCGCTGACCCGGGGAGAGGCGGGAGCCGTTACTGCGAGGGGATGTGAGCAACGGCTCCCGCTCTCCGGGTCCCCTTTCGGGGATCGCACAGAGTATCGGCTCCGGGTGAACCAGGGTGGATAGACAAAGCGCCCAAAGCAAGGACGGGTCGTCGCCCGTCCAGCTCAGGACGCTGCCGCCGCCGATTTCTCGTTGCGCCGGGCGGCCGCCCAGCCGGGACCGCGCAGCACGAACGAGAGCCGGTCGCGCCAGGTGGTGGCCGAGGCGACGTCGCGCAGGATCTCGGCGTACTCGTGGGTGGCGATCCGCAGCGGGTTGAACGACCCGAGGTTCTTCGTGAGCCCGTAGCGAACCGGCTCGTCCTCGCGCTCGAAGGTCCGGAAGAGGCGGTCCCACACGATGAGGATGCTGCCGTGGTTCCGGTCGAGGTACCTCCCGTTGCTCCCGTGGTGCACCCGGTGGTGGGAGGGCGTGTTGAGGGCCTCCTCGGCTGGTCCGAGGGAGCCGACGGACTCGGTGTGGATCCAGAACTGGTAGAGCAGGTTGATGCCCCGTGCCCGTAGCACGAGCGCCGGACGGATGCCGAACAGGCAGAGCAGCGAGTAGGGGACGAAGGCGCCGAAGGCCTCGGCCACGGGCTGCCGCAGGGCCGTCGAGAGGTTGTAGCGCTCGCTCGAGTGGTGGACGACGTGGATCGCCCACAGCGCCCGGCACTCGTGTGAGAAGCGGTGGTTCCAGTAGTAGATGAAGTCCCAGCCGGCGACCGCCGCCGCCAGGGCGAGCGGGCCGCTCCCGAGGTCGCGCACGATGCGGCGCCCGAACAGCCGCCCAAGGGTCGTCCGGTCGGCCCACGCCGTCGTGGCGGCGACACCTCCCGTCACGACGGCCGCCACGCCACCGAGGGAGGCCACGCGCCTCGCGATCGAGCGCCGCGTGGCCCGCCCCGGGGGCTCGCCGGCACCCTCGGGCTGGCGCGCCAGGCGGTCGGCGGCCGTGGTGACGGCGGCGGCCGAGACGGCCGTCGCGACGAGGGCCGTGCCGTAGCGGCCCCGCCCCGGGGTGAGCGGCCGCAGCAGCCTCGACAGCGCGAGCGGGGCGAGAAGGCTGCCGACGCCCATCGTGAGGCTGGCGGCGGTGTCCCTCGGCTCGTAGACGCCCTGGGAGAGGTCCCGGCCCGTCGCCTCCCTGAGGCCGTCGAGGTCGCGCTGGCGGAGCCAGAGGTACTCGGCGCCCATGCTGCCGAAGAAGAAGGGGATGGCCGTGACCGTGAGGTCCTTCATCTGGCCGTGAGCCTACAAGGCGGTGCGCCCGCCGCTCGCTCCGGCGAGGGCGGCCGCCCCGGAGAGGTCGTCCCACAGCTCGGCGACGGCGAGGTCGACCGTCGCCGCCCGGGCACTCAACGTCGTGAGGCGTCCGTCCCGCTCGAGCCGCCGCCCGAGGACGAGCAGCTCCGGAGCGAGCGTCCCGTGAGCGGTCACCATGATCTCGGGCATCCGCTCCCCGAGGCCGCACAGGTGCAGGACGTGCCCGAACACGCCGAACGGACCGCCGAGCACGGTGCGCTCCGGCATGCGCCGGGCGAGCACCGGGGCGCTCCTGAAGGCCTCCTCGAGGCCGTCCCAGAGGGGGTCGACGGCGGCGAAGTGGACCCGTCGGAGGTGGTACATCCGGATGGTGGCGGCGCACATGAGGCACGGCTCGAAGGTGCTGTAGATCTCATGGTCGTCGAAGTCGCCGCGCCGCATCTGTTGCAGGGCGACCATCTCGGCATGCGCCATCCTCGACCCGGCGAGCGGCGACACTTCGGGGTCGTCCTCGAACATGCAGTTGCGACCGGCAGAGACGATCTCGCCCGACCCGTCCACCACGACCGCTCCGACTCCCGCCGAACCGGCGCAGAACGAGGCCCAGGCCTCCTCGAATGCCCGCTTCCAGGGAGCGGTGAGGGCCTCCCAGGTGGCTCCGGCGCCCGCACGGGCGGCTTCGGCGTCCTCCTCGTGCATGGCGGGCACCATACTTCGGGGTGCCGGCGGTTCCCGGGCGACACCGGCAGCGAGGAGCAACGCATGGACGACCCATCGGCGGCACTGGAACGAGCACGGGCGGAGGCGGCCCGGCTCGTAGGCGACCTCGAGCACGAGCTGGCGGCGATCGCCGAGTCGACGGCCGAGAGCCCCGACGACGAGCACGACGCCGAGGGGTCGACGGTCGGCTTCGAGCGGGCACGGGTGCAGGGCCTCCTCGAGCGGGCACGCCGGTCGGCCGCCGACATCGAGGCCGCGATCCAGCGTGCGGAGAGCGGCCGGTACGGGCTGTGCGTCTCGTGCGGGCGCCCGATCGCCGCCGAACGCCTCGAGGTCCTGCCTGCGGCGGCCCGGTGCGTCGACTGCCTCGGCTGAGGTTGGGTCGGTCGACAAGGCGTCGTCGCCCGTCTGAGCGGGTCATGGACCTCGCGCCCGGGCCGAGCCGGCGGGAGACCGGCTCGAACGGCGACGTCGTGGTGACCGGGCGGTGACGCCCTTCGTGGGCAGCGCGCAGGTCGCTCTCCTCCGAAGAGGGAGGCGCCACTGTGCTCCGCCACCGGCTCCGGCCGCCTTCGGGGCGGGTCGGCCCTCCGGTGGCGTCCGGGTCTCTCCACATGACACACAGCCGGCGCCCTTGTCACCGGTCGGAGGGTTCGACGCCGTCGTGTCGCCACCGTTCGAGCGCAACGGTCCCGGGGCTCCCGGCG
>JAKACF010000230.1 GCA_021821585.1 Actinomycetes bacterium | reverse complement strand
AGACCGGTCTCCACTGTTATTTCCACTGCGACTTCTCCCCCTTCGGAGACGCAACCGGCCGAACGTCGGCGGCATCTCGACCTTGTCCTGCCCTTCGGGTCACGACGCTCGCTCCGACATGATCCGACCGCGGTGCCGGCGGGTCTCGTCCTCGTCCACCTCGCGCCCGGGACCCTGCAGCACCACGCCGTACTCCTCGAGAGCCCGCGCCTCGCTGACGTAGCCCTCGAGCACGTCGCGTCGAACGTCCTCTGCGGGCCGCTCGAGCGGGTTTCCCCAGCCACCGCCGCCTCCCGAGGAGATGCGGGCGAGCGAGTCGACCGGCGCCTGCCGGCGACCACCTTCGACCGGCTCGGGAGCCGGTGCACCCGCCAGCTGGAGCTCGTAGCCGCCGACGTCGCCCTCGGCCCCACCCCACAGCCCCCACGGCGGGCAGCGGTGGCGTCCCGGCATGGTCATGTTCCAGGTCCCCTCCGCCAGGTTGCGCACCTCGGTGAGGATCCCGAGGCCCCCGCGGAAGCGTCCTGCCCCGCCGGAGTCCGCGCGCAGCTGTCGGGACTCGACGCGTACGGGGAACTTGAGCTCCAGGCTCTCGATCGGCGCGTTGCGCACGTCACCTTGGCAGACCGAGACCGAGGCGGACGGCCCGTCGCCGAACGGTCGGCCGCCCCAGCCACCGCCCTCGATGCTCTGGACGACGAAGCGCCGCTCCGTCGTCGGATCGGTACCGAAGAAGGCGAGGGGGGCGCCGAGCGTGCCGAAGTGCGCAGCCGGCACCCGGCCCGGCACCGCGTCGGCCAGCGCCCGGAGGATCGTGTCCACCACGGTCGGCATCGGGCTCCCCCAGCTCGCCATCGGTGCCGGGTAGGTGGCCATCATGAAGGTCCCCTCGGCCATCACGACCTTCAAGGCGGCGAACGAGCCCTCGTTGACCGCCTCGTCGGGCACGGTGAGCGCCTTGTAGGCCACGAAGGCACCGGCGCGCGTGCGGGAGTTGAAGCCGCCCCGCCGCTGGCGGGAGCACTCGGAGAGGTCGATGGTCATGTCGCTGCGAGCGACGCGGACCCTGGCGCGGATGAGGATCGGGTCGTCGCGGTCCACGAAGTCGTGGTCAAGCAGGCTCTCCGCTACGTACTCCCCGTCGGGGATCTCCTGCACGACGGCCCGGGCACGCGCCTCTGAGTCCTTGAAGATGCGGTCGACGCTCGCCCGCACAGCGTCGATGCCGTAGCGCTCGACTAGCTCCGACACGCGCCGCTCGCCGAGCCGGCACGCGGCGAGCTGTGCCCGCAGGTCGCCCATCGAGGCGTCGGGATGGCGGATGTTGTCCTGGATCAGCCGCAGCAGGTCCTGGTTGAAGCGCCCCGCGTCGACCACCTTCACCTGGTCGAGCTGCAGCCCTTCGAGCCAGGGATCTGCCGAGGTTCCCGTCGCCCCGAAGCCCGTGCTCAGGCCGCCGACGTCGACCCAGTGGGCGCGCACCATCGAGAACCCGAAGAGCTGGCCCTGCGTGAAGATCGGCGTGTAGGTGACCACGTTGTTCAGGTGCTGACCGCACACCCGCTGGTGGTTCATCACGAAGCCGTCGCCGGGGCGAAAGCCGTCCTGGCCGAAGCGCTCGACAGCGTCTTTTACGATGACCCCGAGGTCGGCCACGAAGTGGGAGACACCGCCGACGTTCTGGGAGAGCAGCTCGCCGTTCGGTCCGAGGATGGCGCAGCAGTAGTCGCGGACCTCGTAGATCATCATGTTGTAGGACGATCGCTGGAGGTCCGTCGCCATCTCGTTCGCCGCCGCCGGCAGCGAGTTGCGCACGACCTCGATGGTCACCGGGTCGATCGGCAGCGCTCCGGCACCGCTCATCGGAGCGCCCCTCCTCTCGGCTCGACCTTCACGAGGAGCTCCCCGGACTCCCCGACGGTGAGCGAGTCGCCCTCGTCGAGGATCACCGTGCTCGCCTCCTCCTCGATCACGGCCGGCCCCGCGATGGCCGCCCCGATCGGAAGCGCCTCCCGACGGTGGATGGCGCAGATGCGCCGAACGGCCCTGCGACCGGCGCGAAAGCCGACCACTCGAGAGCCTTCGGTGCTCGGGGGAGCGGCGTTCGGCTGCACGCGAGGCGCCGAGACGTCCCGGCGGCCGAGCGCCACGAGGCGGACGTTCACGAGCTCGACCGGCTCGTGGGGCGCGCAGTGACCGTAGCGCTCGTCGTGCAGCTCGTCGAAGCGCCGCCGCACCGCGTCGAGGTCACACCCCGCTCCGTCAGAGCCGACCGGCACCCTCAGGGTGAACTCCTGGCCCACGTAGCGAAGGTCGACGAAGCGCTGCGCCCGCCGGCTCGCCGCGGCGACACCCTCCTCGGCGAGCAGCCGGTCGCCTTCGTCGCCGAGCTCGCCGAACACCGACTCGAGGGCCGCCGGGTCGACGTCGGCCAGGCGGGCGAACCAGGTCCGCACGAGGTCGTGACGGAGCTCGGAAAGGAGCATCCCGAGCGCCGAGTAGTGGCCCGGCAGCAGGGGCACGACGACGAGGGGGATGCTCAGCTCCCGGGCGACGTCGGCCGCGTGCAACGGTCCCGCCCCACCGAACGCCACGAGCGCGCAGTCCCGGGGGTCGAGGCCCCGCTCCACCGAGACGGCACGAACGGCGAGCGCCATCGTGTTCACGGCGACGTCCACGATCGCCTGCGCGGCGTCGTCGACCGGCAGGTTCAGCCGCCCGGCAAGCTTCCTCGCGATGGCGCCGCTCGCCGCCTCGACGTCGAGGGGCATCTCGCCCCCGAGGAAGCCGTGCGGGTTGAGGCGTCCGAGCACGGCGTTCGCGTCGGTCACCGTCGGCTCGGTCCCCCCCCACCCGTAGCAGATCGGCCCGGGGTAGCCCCCGGCGCTCTGTGGCCCGATGCGCAGGCTCCCGACGGCGTCGACGCTCGCGATGCTGCCTCCACCGGCACCCACCTCGATCACGTCGACCACCGGCAGCATGACCGGATAACCGCGCATCGTCCCGCCGACGAAGTAGCCCTCCGACATCTCCGGCTCGCCGTCGCGGATGAGGGCCGCCTTCGCCGTCGTCCCCCCCATGTCGAAGGCAACCGCCTGCGCGATGCCGAGGCGGCGGGCGAGCTGCCCGGCGGCGATGGCCCCGCCGACCGGACCCGACTCCATGGTCCGGACGGGCTGCCGGCGGGCGACCGAAGGTGCCATCACGCCACCGTTCGACTGCATGACGAGCAGCACGCCGGCAAGTCCACGGTCGCGCAACGCCCCCTCGAGGGCCTCGAGATACCGGCTGACCCGAGGGCCGACGTAGCCGTTGAGCACCGTCGTCGAGGTGCGCTCGTACTCCCGGTACTCCCGGAGGATCTCGTGCGAGAGCGAGAGGAACACCTCGCCGGCCCGGGCCCGGAGCTGCGCTCCCACGGCGTCCTCGTGCTCGGGGTTGGCGTAGGAGTGCAGCAGGCAGACGGCGACCGACTCGCACCCCTCTTCCAGGACCTGCGCGATCGCCGCCTCGACGGATCGCCGGTCGAGCGCCTCGACGACTCGGCCGGCGGCATCGAGGCGCTCCGCCAGCTCGAGCGTCCGGCTCCGCGGCACGAGCGGCTCGGGCCGGCGGAAGGAGAGGTTGTAGGACTCCGGGCGGTTGCCGCGTCCGATGGCGTAGACGTCCCGCGTGCCGCGGGTCACGAGGAGCGCCGTCTTCGCCCCCTTCCGCTCGATCACCGTGTTGATGGCCACCGTCGAGCCGTGGACGAACTCCCGCACCGACGCCATGTCGAGACCGGCCTTGTCGATGCACCGGAGCACGCCGCCGGTGAGGTCGCCCGGGTCGGTATGGGACTTCGCCTGGACGAGGGTGCCCGCCTCGAGGTCGAAGGCGACGAGATCGGTGAACGTCCCGCCGATGTCGGTGGCGACGAGGTAGGTCATGACCCGCCCGTCGCCGGACCGTGCGACGGGGCGCCGCCACCGGCCGCACCTGTGGGGTGGGTCGTCGCCAGGCCGTCGGCCCCGACCGTGAACTCCTCCGGCTTCGCCGGCTCCTCCACCAGGCGCTGCTTTCCGTCGAGGTCGAGCACGAAGGAGGCCTCCGTGTACCACGACGGGATCACCTCGCCACCCCAGAAGTCCCGGCGGCGAGGGTCGTGCACGGACCAGCGGTAGGTCTCGTGCCCTGGGTCGCCGGTGAAGTAGTCGCTCGTGTAGACCTCGAGCCGGTGCCCGTCCGGGTCGCGGAGGTAGACGTAGAAGGCGTTCGAGACCCCGTGACGACCGGGGCCGCGCTCGATGTAGGCCTCCTCGTGCATCGAGCCGAGGATGTCGCACATCCGAAGGACGTGGTGTGCCTCGTGGGCGAAGAAGCCGACGTGGTGCAGCCGGGGCCCGGCCCCGCCGGTGAAGGCGACGTCGTGCACCGTCTGCTTGCGGTACATCCACGCCGCGTAGAGCGTCGTCTCGTCCTCGATCGTCTCCGAGCAACCGAAGCCGAGCGCTTCGTAGTACCGGTACGCCTCGGCGACGTCGCCCACGACCACGTTGAAGTGGTCGATGCGGGCCACCTCGGCACCACGTCGCAGGTCGTAGCGCTGGAGCAACCGGTCGACGGCCGCCGCCTCGTGGAACAGCTCCACGGTGAACCCGAGCGGGTCCTCGACCCGGACCGCCTCGCCGACGCCCGGCGTGTGGCCCTTCGGGACGGTGACGACGCGACAACCGAGCTCGCCGTAGTACCGGCGGGCCCGCTCGAGGTCGTCGGGCGCGCGCACCCGGAAGGCGATCTGGGCGGCCGCAGGGGCATCGCCCTTGCGGAGCACGACGTTGTGATGGATGAACTCGTCGTAGCCACGGAGGTAGACCGCGTCCGCG
>JAKACF010000229.1 GCA_021821585.1 Actinomycetes bacterium | reverse complement strand
GGGCGCAGGCGCGGTCGGTCCGCCCAGGGCGATCCGACGCCGCCCTTGCCCGGAGCGAGGCGGGACGGATCCTGCGCGAGGTCGGCGAGCCCCCGGGCTGCAGGCGCATCGGACGGGTTCCCGCCGGCGCCTCGTCCCGTCTCTCCCAGCCGCTCGCCGAGCCCGGCACGCCGAACCTCGCCATCTCGACGGCGCTGTGCGTCAGCTCGCTCCCGCCGACTCGGGTCATCGGTTGGTACCGCTCACACGCGCTCGCCGGCGCCAGCCTCGGCTCGAGCGGCCAGTCGGCCTCTCGCGGCGTCACGACGGCATGGATGTACGCCTACACGGTGCCCTCCGCCCGTGTGCTCACCGAGGCCGGTCCGGAGGTCTCCGTCGCCTCCCTGCCGGGCGGCGGCTCGGTGGTGCGAATCGACGCCCTCGTCGTCTACTCGCCGTCCAAGCCGCCGAGCGAGAGGATCCCGGCCGACGTCACCCGGCTCGTCGTCGCCGTCACCCCCGAACGCGGGCGCCGGGTCCTTCGCACGGTTGTCGACGGGACGACGATCAGCCGAGTCGTCTCGGTGGTGGACGCGCTCTTGCGGCCGAGCTACGAGAGCAACCCGGGTGGGCCCGCGGTGACGGTCACCACGGCGCGCGAGCAGGTCGAGCTCGAGTTCTACGGGACGCCGCCGGGCTCCAGCCGGACGTCCCTCCTCGCCACCTTGGACGAGCACCCTCTTCTCGGAGGCGGCACCGGCAACGTCGTGCTGAGCGTCGGCGGCCGCCACCAGCCGATCCTGCTCGACGGCGGCGGGCTCGCCCACCTCGCGGGCGCCATCACGGGCACGCACCTGAAGGCCTACTGAGGCCCAAACCGGCGCTGGGGAGGATCAACCGAGTCGAGGCCGCTCCTCGGCAGCCGCCTCCTCGGCGGTGACAGAAGCGAGCGGGTCGGCTTCGAGCCGCTCGTCGGGGATGACGGCGCCACCTCTCACCGAACGGCCGTAGGTGCCCTCCGAGAGCCGCTGCTCGGCCGCCGCCAGGGCCTCCCGTCTGATCCGGAGCAACTCCTCGAGCGCCTCCGCGTCCAGGAGCTCACCGGTGAGCTCGGCCGAGTCGTCCCACCAGTCGGCCTCGGCCTCCTGGGCGGCGATCGAGTCCTCGCGCTCGTTCCGCAGGTGGACTTCCAATCGGTCGAGACGTGCTCGCTCCTCGTCCAGCAGCTGCCGAGCTCGCCGGTCGTCCACAGGTACTCCTTTGGCGGGTCACTCCAAGAGGGTTCTTACCCGCGGCAGCGAGGGTTCTTACCCGCGGCAGCGAGTCGGTGACACAGGCCGAGCCGGACCCCTTCAGGTCGCCGGTCGCCACTCCTCCGCAGCAGCCAAGCCCACCCTCCGTCCCACCCGCCACCGGCCCCGAGCGTCAGCCGGCGCCAGCTCCCCGGTCGGTCGCCCATGCCGGCTCCACAGCGTCACGTCCGCGTTCATGTGGGCACGCGTGTCGACCTTCTGCTCGGTGTCGAGCGTCCACTCGGCATCGGCCAACTCCGTCGCGTGCAGGTGGATCGACATGCCGCCGCCAGTTCGATGTCGTCCCGGACGACCGGCCGGAAGCGGATCACGACGCGGAACTCGTCGATCCCGCCGGCGCCGAGTGCGGCGGGCTGCACCTCGTTCACGGGAAGTCCGAGTGGCTGATCGATGAACCGCGGCTCGTTGAGCTGATCATCTCTGGCGGCTTGACGCGTGCGCGATCGAGAAGCCGGGTTGTCGCCGCAATCGGTCTGGTTGGTCAGCTTGTGTGACAAAGCTCGGCTACCGGTAGTCCAACTTCTTCCGGGTGTCGGATCGCCCGGCGTCTTCAACTTCTGCTCGGCCGACCCGCTCTTCGGTGCTCCGCTGCACGCCAGCAAGGCGTGACTGGGGCTGCGGCCGCCGCACCCGGCCACGCGGCAACAGGTGACCGAGCCGCCCGGAACAGCCCGGGCGACGAGTCCGGCGCGGGACACCACCATGGTGCAGGGGAGCGGCGAGGGACCGACGACACACCCCGGGCAGCCCTCCCGGCGTGCTGAAGTGCTCCCAGTTGGGGTCGGGCTCGGCGCCGCCTCCGACGTGATCGGCTCGCGTGCCCCAGATAGATCCCCGGGGACGGCACGCAAAGGTCTGAAGGGCGGTGGCCGACCTCTGGCGGCGTCCTGCCGGCCCTACACTCCACCCGTGACCTCGCGATCGGGCGAGCTCTCGCCTCCCTCCATCTCCTCGGCCGAGACCACAGTCGCCGTGGGCCGGCGCGTGTTCCTCGGGATGGTCGCGCTCGGGGCGGCGGGCGTGGCGTTCGGGTCGGGCGTTCAGGCCAAGGTCGCGAGGTCACTCGGCTCCGGACTCGGAAGCCTGCTTCCGGGGGGCGATTCCTTCCAGATCTACAGCGTGAGCGGCTCGTTCCCTCAGGTTGCCCCGGATGCCTACCGCCTCAGCGTCTCGGGACTCGTTCGCCGTCCCGCGACGTTCACCCTCGCCGATCTGCAGGCGATGCCGTCGGTGCGGTTCGTGCGCCAGTTCCAGTGCGTGACCGGATGGCGGGTGCCCGGAGTCCACTGGGAGGGCGTGCGGCTCGAACACCTCTTGGAGCTCGTCGGCGTGGCGTCGGGGGCGACGTCGCTGTCGTTCGAGTCCTACGACGGCGTGGACACAGAGAGCCTCACCCTCGAGCAGGCGCGGCTTCCCGACGTGATCGTCGCGTACCGCATGCTGGGTGCACCGGTGACGGCCGAGCACGGCGGGCCCGTGAGGCTCTACGTCGCGCCGATGTTCGGCTACAAGTCGCTCAAGTGGCTGTCGGGCATCCGGGTCGTCGACCGTGTCCAGCCCGGCTACTGGGAGCAGAACGGCTACCCGGTGAACGGCTGGCTGGACGGTTCCACCGCTGCAGCACCGCCACCTGGATCGTGAACCGACACCGGGAACGGGCGTCGAGCGGGGGAGCGTTCTCCGACAGCACCCGATTGCTGCGATTCGACCGTGTTCAGCGCGCCGCCCACTGGGCGAATGCCGCCTTGTTCGCGGTGCTCATCCTCACCGCGCTCCCGCTCTACTTCCCGTCGGTCGAGGACCTCGTGGGCAGGCACGTCCTGGTCGAGGAGGTGCACGTCTGGGCCGGGGTCTCCCTCCCGGTGCCAGTCGTCCTCTCGCTCCTCGGGCCGTGGGGAGCGAGGATGCGTTGCGACGTCCATCGCTTCAACCATTGGACGAGGGCCGAGTTGAGCTGGCTCTGGAGGCTCGGAGCCGAGCCTCGCCTCGAGAAGGACAAGTTCAACCCGGGCCAGAAGCTCAATGCGGTGTTCGTCGGGGGCTCGATCGTCCTCCTGTTCGGGACCGGAGTGGTCATGAAGTGGTTCGGGCTCTTCCCGGTGGGTTGGCGGACGGGGGCCACTTTTGTCCACGAGGTGCTCTCGTTCCTGGTCGTCCTCGTCGTGATCGGTCACATCGTGATGGCGGTGACGCATCGGGAGGCGCTCGCCTCGATGCTCCGAGGATGGGTGAGCGTGGCGTGGGCGAGGAGGCATGCACCTCGTTGGCTCCGCGAGGAGCTCGACTCGACGGGTCACGTCGGCGCCCCGTCCGCGCCGCCCTCTGGTGCAGTTGCAGCCCGACGGGTGCCGAAGCTGGATTGAACTCGACGAGCTGAACGGCAGCGAACGCCCGTCGGCGGGGCGCTCGTCGCCTCCGGCGACGCGGGATCCATGCCACACTGACCGACGGTCGCCACACCGAGGGCGCCCGGTGTCTCGTCCGAGCGGAGGAATGGAGCGTGGCACACATCACGAAGGCGATCGCGCTGCGCAAAGGGGGAGAGCCTGCGCTGATCGACGAAACAGGCACGACGACGTGGGCCGAGCTCGACGTGAGGGTGAACCGCCTCGTGCACGGACTGCGGGCGCGCGGGCTCGGCCGAGGCGACGTGGTGGCGCTGCTTTGTGGCAACCAGCGGGAGTACTTCGAGGTGATGGTTGCCGGCATGCACGCCGGTCTCGTCATCGTGCCGGTCAACTGGCACTGGGTCGCCGAGGAGCTCGCCTACGTGATCGAGGACTCAGACGCCGCCGCGCTCGTGGTCGATCGGCGCTTCTCGGCGGGGGCCGTCGAGGTGTCGCAGGATCCTCGAGCAAGCGGGTGCCGCGTTCGGATCATGGTCGGCGACCCCGCTGGGGAGGCGGGTTTCGAGGACTACGAGAGGGTCCTCGAAGAGAGCGCCGCGGACGAGCCTCAGGACCAGACGAGCGGTGGCCCGATGTTCTACACCTCCGGGACGACGGGGTTCCCGAAGGGGGTGCGCTCCAGTGTGACCAAGGTGGGCCTCGAACCCGCCGTTCTCGAGCAGTTCTGCCAGGCTGCGGCGGTCATGGTGCAGCTGCCGCAGGACGGCGTGACTCTGCTCGACGGTCCGGCCTATCACTCCGCGCAGTGGGCCTTCTCGGTGTTGTCGCTCCTCGGGCGGGCCAGCACGGTGGTGATGCGACAGAAGTTCGACCCGGCCGAGACGCTGCGCGTCATCGACGAGTACTCCGTCACCAACGTCCATCTGGTCCCCACCCAGTTCATCCGGCTTCTCAAGCTTCCCGGCGGGCTGCGGGCGGGTTTCGACGGCAGCTCGCTCGTGAGCGTCATGCACGGGGCTGCGCCCTGTCCCGAGGCCGTCAAGCGAGAGATGCTCAAGTGGTGGGGTCCCGTCATCAGTGAGTACTACGGCGGGACCGAGGGGGGCTTCCTCACGATTATCTCCGGAGAGGAGTGGCTGGCGCATCCGGGCAGCCTCGGCCGGCCGACTCCCACCAGCGAGCTCATGATCGTCGGTGACGATGGGCGGCGCTGCGGCGCCGGCGAGGAGGGACAGATCTACTTCAGGAGCCTCGT
>JAKACF010000228.1 GCA_021821585.1 Actinomycetes bacterium | reverse complement strand
GAACTGGATGCAGATCAACGGGAGGCTCGGCGGCACCCACCAGCCGCTCACCCACCTGTGGTCCCTCTCGGTGGAGGAGCAGTTCTACCTGATCTGGGCGCCGCTGCTCGCCGCCGTGCTCTGGCTCGGCACCAGGGTCTCGAACCGCAGGGCGGCCCGGCGGGTGCTCGCCGTCCTGGCGGGAGCTCTGGCGGTCGGCTCCCTCGTCGACGACGGGTGGCACTACTTCATGGCGAATGGCGTGCACGTGGCCCGCGTCGCCTACGGCACCGACACGCGGGCCGGCGCCTTCCTCCTCGGCGGGGTCGCCGCCGTCGCCTGGTCGAACAGCTGGCTGCGCCGCGCCGGGGCGGCCGTCGCCCACCGGCTCCGCCACGAGCTCGCCGCCGGGGCGCCCGCCCGCCTCGCGGCGGTCGTCGTCACGGGCGCCGTGGTCGCCCTGTTGCTGAGCGGCCGGGTGGAGGGCGACGCCCAGGGCGTGCTGTCGAAGAGCCTCTCCTACGCGGCCGCCACGGCGGCCGCCCCGCTCCTCGTCGTGAGCCTGGTCGAGGCGCCCGGGACGGTGGTCGGCCGGGTGCTCTCGCACCCGGCCGTGACCTACCTCGGCCGGCGCTCGTACGCCCTGTACCTGTGGCACTACGTGTTCCTCACGTGGTTCCACGACCTCGGCTTTCCGGGCCAGCTCATGGCCTTCGGGGCCTCGGTGGCCGCCGCCGAGCTCTCCTGGCGCCTCGTCGAGTCCCGGGCGCTCGCCGCCAAGCGGCGGCTGGCGGGGGCTACTTCGGGGGCATCCTGAGCCCACCGTCGAGGCGGATCGTCTCGCCGTTCAGGTAGGCGTTCTCGGCGATCGAGCAGACGAGCTGGGCGAACTCGGCCGGGTAGCCGAGGCGCTTGGGGAAGAGCACGCCGGCGCCGAGCGCCTGGCGGGCCTCCTCGGGGAGCAGGCCGAGCAGGGGGGTGTCCATCAGCCCGGGGGCGATCGTGTTGACCCGGATGCCGACCGGCGAGAGGTCGCGGGCGGCCGGCACGGTCATCCCGACGATGCCGCCCTTGGAGGCCGAGTAGGAGATCTGGCCGATCTGGCCCTCGAAGGCGGCGACCGACGCCGTGTTCACGATGACGCCGCGCTCGCCGTCCTCGAGCGGCTCGCTTCTGGCCATCGCCCCGGCCGCCAGCCGCATGACGTTGAAGGTGCCGATCAGGTTGACGTTCACGACCGTCTTGAAGGCGTTGTAGTCGTGCGGCTCGCCCTCCCGGCCGATCGTCCGCTGCGCCCAGCCGATGCCGGCGCAGTTGACCGTGATGCGGAAGGCGCCCGACTCGGCCGCCCGGGCGACGGCCGCTGCCACGACCTCCTCGTCGCCGACGTCGCCGGCCACGTACCCCGTGTCGCCGCCGAGCTCCTCGGCGAGGGCCTTCGCCCGCGGCTCGTCCCGGTCGAAGATCGTGCAGACGGCCCCCTTTGCGGTGAGCGCCCGCACCGTCGCCTCGCCGAGCCCCGACGCACCGCCCGTGACCAGCGCTGACGTGTTGTTGATTCGCATGTCAACAAGCCTACGGGACTGCGGGGCGGGCGGCCCAATCCGCTCAGTCGAGCGAGGAGACCGCCGCCTGGGAGCGGGCCGCCTCGACCGCCAGCCGGTCGACGAGGTCGTTCATCGGGTGGCCGGAGTGCCCCTTCACCCAGGACAGCTGGACCTCGCCCGGTCGCAGGTCGACGACCTGCTCGATGATCGGGCGCCAGAGGTCCTGGTTGGCGACGGGCTCGCCCCTCGAGTTCCGCCAGCCCTTCTGGCGCCAGCCCCGCCACCAGGCCTGGCGGAAGCAGTTGACGACGTAGGTGGAGTCGCTCACGATCCGCAGCCGCCCCGGGTTGGCCCCGAGCGCCCGCAGGACGGCGTGCAGCTCCATTCGCTGGTTCGTCGTCCGGGCGTCGAAGCCGGCCTCGAAGCGGTGCTCGTTCTCGGCCCAGGCCCATCCCCCGGGCCCAGGGTTCCCCTGGCAGGCGCCGTCGGTGAAGACGACCCGTGTCACCCCATCGCCGCCGGCCGGTGCGTGCATGGCGCCCGACCATAGTGAACGGCCCGGGGACGGATGCGAACGGACACCGGCGAGAGAGCGCGAGAATCCGGCATGTGATCTTCGACGGCTACTCGCACCAGGTTCCCGACATCGACCCCGAGGAGACGGCCGAGTGGCTCGACTCCTTCGACTCGGTCGTCGACGGGCGCGGCAGGGACCGCGCCCGCTTCCTCCTGCTGAAGCTCCTCGAACGGGCCCGGGCGGCCCAGGTGGGCGTCCCCGCCACCGTCTCGACCCCCTACGTCAACACGATCCCGCCCGACGAGGAGCCGTGGTTCCCCGGTGACGAGCACCTCGAGCGCCGCATCCGCGCCTACATCCGCTGGAACGCGGCGGTGATGGTGACCCGGGCGAACGCCCGCGACGCCGGCATCGGCGGCCACCTCTCCACCTTCGCCAGCTCGGCCTCCCTCTACGAGGTCGGCTTCAACCACTTCTTCCGGGGCAAGGCGAACGGGCTCCCGGGCGACCAGGTCTTCTTCCAGGGCCACGCCTCGCCGGGCATCTACGCCCGCGCCTTCGTCGAGGGGCGCCTCGAGGAGTCCCACCTCGACGGCTTCCGGTTCGAGGTGGGCGGCGGCGGGCTCTCGAGCTACCCGCACCCCCGCCTCATGCCCGAGTTCTGGGAGTACCCGACGGTCTCGATGGGCCTCGGCCCGCTGGCGGCCGTCTACCAGGCCCGCTTCAACCGCTACCTCTTGCACCGCGAGATCGCCGACACCTCCGAGAGCCGGGTCTGGTGCTTCGTCGGCGACGGCGAGATGGACGAGCCCGAGAGCCAGGCGGCCCTCCGGCTGGCGGCCCGGGAGAACCTCGACAACCTCGTCTTCGTCGTCAACTGCAACCTGCAGCGCCTCGACGGGCCGGTCCGGGGCAACGGCAAGATCATCCAGGAGCTCGAGGCCCTCTTCCGCGGCTCGGCCTGGAACGTCGTGAAGGTCATCTGGGGCCGCAAGTGGGACGAGCTGCTCGCCCGCGACGTCGACGGCGTCCTCGTCAACAAGATGAACACGACGCCCGACGGCGACTTCCAGACCTTCGCCACCCAGTCGGGCGCCTACATCCGGGAGCACTTCTTCGGCCCCGACCCGCGCCTTCGCAAGATGGTGGAGCACCTGAGCGACCTCGAGCTGCAGCAGCTCCCCCGCGGCGGGCACGACTACCGCAAGCTGTACGCCGCCTACAAGGCGGCGACCGAGCAGACGGGCGCCCCGACGGTCATCCTCGCGAAGACGATCAAGGGCTGGACGCTCGGCCCCGAAATCGAGGGCCGCAACGCCACCCACCAGATCAAGAAGATGACCCGCGAGCAGCTCCGGACGCTGCGCGACCGCCTCTACCTCCACGACGAGATCCCCGACTCGGCCCTCGACGCCGAGCACCCGCCCTACTTCCGCCCGGGCGAGGGGACGCCCGAGCACGAGTACCTGCGGGCCCGCCTGGCGGCCCTCGGGGGCTCGCTCCCCCACCGGGTCGTGCGCGGGCGGGGGCGGACGGGGCTCCCGGCCCCGGGCGGGCAGGTCTTCTCGGAGTTCCTCGTCGGCTCGAGGGGACAGGCCGTCTCGACGACGATGGCCTTCGCCCGGATGCTGCGCAACATGCTGCGCGACCCGGGCATCGGCCGCCACGTCGTCCCGGTCATCCCCGACGAGGGGCGCACCTTCGGCCTCGACGCCCTCTTCTCGGAGGTGAAAATCTACTCCGCCGAGGGCCAGCGCTACACCTCGGTCGACGCCGGGCTGCTCCTTTCCTACACCGAGGACCGCCGCGGGCAGATCCTCGAGGAGGGCATCACCGAGGCGGGCGCCATGGCCTCCTTCCAGGCGGCCGGGACGTCGTACGCCACCTGGTCGATGCCGATGATCCCGATCTACCTCTTCTACTCGATGTTCGGCTTCCAGCGCATCGGCGACCTCGTCTGGCAGGCCGCCGACGCGAGGGCGAGGGGCTTCCTCATGGGCTGCACCGCCGGGCGGACGACGATGAGCGGCGAGGGCCTCCAGCACGAGGACGGGCACTCGCAGCTGCTCGCCTCGGTCGTGCCGAACCTGAAGGCCTTCGACCCGGCCTTCGCCTACGAGATCGCCTTCATCGTCGAGGACGGGCTGCGCAGGATGTACGGCCCCGAGGGGAGCGACCTCCTCTACTACCTCACCTTGTACAACGAGAACTACCCGATGCCCGCCCTGCCCGAGGACGAGGCGGCCAGGGCCGAGGTGCAGCGGGGCGTCCTCGAGGGCGCCTACCGCTTCGCCGAGGCACCCGAGCTGCCGGACGGCGCCGGCAGGCGGGCGACGATCCTGTTCTCCGGCACGGCCTGGCAGGCCGCCGTCGAGGCGCGCCAGCTCCTCGCCGAGCGCTTCCACGTGGCGGCCGAGTGCTGGTCGGTGACGAGCTGGAAGCAGCTACGCGAGGACGGGCTCGAGGCCGAGCGCTGGAACCGCCTCCACCCCGGGGCCGAGCGCAGGGTGCCCTACGTCACCCAGGCCCTCGCCACGGCGCACGGGCCCTTCGTCGCCGTCACCGACTACTTAAAGGCGGTGCCCGACCAGATCGCACGGTTCGTGCCGGGGCCCTTCGTCCCGCTCGGCACGGACGGCTTCGGCCGCTCCGACACCCGGTCCGCCCTCCGGCACCACTTCGAGGTCGACGCCGCCCACGTCGCCCTGGCGGTCCTGGCGGAGCTGGCGGCGGCCGGGGAGGCGAAGGAGGACGAGGTCCGCGACGCCATCGAGGAGCTCGGCATCGACCAGGAGGCCGTCGACCCCCGCCACGCCTGAGGCGGTTCCCGGCGACGCGCCCGGGGTCCGCCAGAA
>JAKACF010000227.1 GCA_021821585.1 Actinomycetes bacterium | reverse complement strand
CAGTTCCCCTACACGACGCCGACGGGCTGGGAGTACGACTCGGGCAACTACCCCGCCGCCCTCGAGGAGGCGATGCGCATCGCCGGCTACGAGGAGCTGCGGCGGGAGCAGGCCGAGCGCCGCGCCGACCCCGCCGGCAAGCCGCTCATGGGGATCGGCATCTCCTTTTTCACCGAGGGGGTCGGGGCCGGGCCCCGCAAGCACATGGACATCCTCGGCCTCGGCATGGCCGACGGCTGCGAGCTGAGGGTCCACCCGACGGGCAAGGCGCAGCTCCGGCTCTCGGTCCAGACCCAGGGCCAGGGCCACGAGACGACCTTCGCCCAGATCGTCTCGCACGAGCTCGGCATCCCGCCCGAGGACATCGAGGTCATCCACGGCGACACGGACAACACGCCCTTCGGGCTCGGCACCTACGGCTCCCGCTCGACCCCGGTCTCGGGGGCGGCCGCCGCCGTCGCCGCCCAGCGGGTGCGGGAGAAGGCCCGGATCATCGCGGCGACGGCCCTCGAGTGCTCGCCGGACGACCTCGAGTGGGAGCTCGGCCGCTGGCAGGTGAAGGGCGACCCCGAGCAGGGAAAGACGATCGCCGAGATCGCCTTCGCCTCCCATAGCAACCTCGAGCTGCCGGAGGGCGTGGAGGGCCACCTCGACGCCTCGGTCGTCTACAACCCGCCGAACCTCACCTATCCCTTCGGCGCCTACATCTGCGTCGTCGACGTCGACGCCGAGACCGGCGAGGTGAAGGTCCGCCGCTTCATCGCCGTCGACGACTGCGGGCCGCGGATCAACCCGATGATCGTCGAGGGCCAGATCCACGGCGGCCTGGCCGACGGCATCGGGATGGCGCTCATGGAGGTGATCGCCTTCGACCAGGACGGCAACAACCTCGGCGGCTCCTTCATGGACTACCTGCTGCCCACCTCGCTCGAGTGCCCGAGCTTCGAGCTCGGCATGACGGTCACCCCTTCCCCCCACCACCCGATCGGGGCCAAGGGCGTGGGCGAGTCGGCGACCGTCGGCTCGCCGCCGGCCGTCGTGAACGCCATCCTCGACGCCCTCGAGGTCCGCCACGCCGACATGCCCTTCACGCCGGCCGTCGTCTGGCGGGCGCTCCAGGGCCGGCCTGTCCGCACCGACCTCGCCATCGAGTAGCCGTGCTGCGCCAGGACCTCACCGCCCGCTCGCTCGAGCTCCGGGCCGCCCGGGTGCCCTTCGTGCACGCCCGGGTGACCCTCGCCGAGGCGCCGACCTCGGCCAAGCCCGGCGACGAGGCGATCGTCCTCGCTGACGGCTCGATCGAGGGCTTCGTCGGCGGGGCCTGTGCCGAGACGACCGTCCGGGAGTCCTCGATCGGGGTCCTCGGCACCGGCGAGCCCGTCGTCCTGCGCATCACGCCCGAGCCGGAGCCGGCACAGCCGGGCAAGGCGGTGGTGCACAACCCCTGCCTGTCGGGTGGGACGCTCGAGGTGTTCCTCGAGCCCGTCGTGCCTCCGCCCCTCGTCGTCGTGGTGGGCGGGGCGCCCATCGCACGGGCGCTGGCGGCGGTCGGCGCCGGTCTCGGCTGGGCGGTCGAGCGCTACGACGGAGCCGTGCCGGGCGACGCCGCCGCCCTCGTCGTCGCCTCGCACGGCCGGGGTGAGGAGGAGGCGCTCGTGGCGGCGCTCGAGACCGGCGTCCCCTACGTCGGCCTGGTCGCCAGCCGGCGCCGGGGCGCGGCGGTCGTCGCGAGCCTCGAGGTCCCGCCCGAGCTGCGGGCCCGCGTCCACACCCCGGCCGGCCTCGACCTCGGCGCCACGACGCCGGGCGAGGTCGCCCTCTCGATCCTCGCCGAGGTCGTCCAGTCCCGGAGGGGCCTCCCGCCGCTCGTGGCGACGGCGCCGTCGCCGCCCGCCGGCGAGCTCTCCGACCGCAGCATCGACCCCGTCTGCGGCATGACCGTCTTCCACGAGGAGCACGGCCTCGTCGTCGAGCACGAGGGGCACGAGGTGTGGTTCTGCGGACGGGGCTGCCGCGATGCCTTCGTGGCCGACCCCGGCGCCTACACCTCCTAGACCCCCTGTGACCCCGCTCGAGGAGCTGGTCTCCTCACCGGAGACCCTGCGCCGCCGTCTCGATGGGACGGGCTACCTCGCCGACGAGGGGATCGCCACCGCGCTCTTCTGCGCCGTGCGGCTTCCCCAGCCGCTGCTGCTCGAGGGGGAGGCGGGCGTCGGCAAGACCGAGGCGGCCAAGGCGCTCGCCGAGGTCCTCGAGACCCCCCTCGTGCGCCTCCAGTGCTACGAGGGGATCGACGCCGCCGAGGCCCTCTACGAGTGGGACTTCCCCCGCCAGCTGCTCGCCATCCGCCTGGCCGAGGCCGGCGGGGCCGCTCTCGAAACCGGCGACCTGTTCAGCCGCGACTACCTCGTCGCCCGACCGCTCCTCAGGGCGGCGGAGCACCCCGGACCGCGACCGGCTGTCCTCCTCGTCGACGAGATCGACCGGGCCGACGACGAGTTCGAGGCGTTCCTCCTCGAGCTGCTCGCCGAGTCGACCGTCACGATCCCCGAGCTCGGCACGCTGCGCGCCACCCACCCACCGATCGTCATCCTCACCTCCAACCGCACCCGCGACCTGCACGACGCCCTGAAGCGCCGCTGCCTCTACCACTGGATCGACTACCCCGACATCGACCGGACGGCCGAGATCATCCGCCGGCGGGTCCCTGCCGGGCGGGTCTCGCTCGCCGAGCAGGTGGCGGCGGCCGTCGCACGGCTCCGCACCCTCGAGGTCCAGAAGCCTCCCGGGCTGGCCGAGGCGATCGACTGGGCGCACGCCCTCGGCCTCCTCGGGGTCGAGCAGCTCGACGGACCGACGGTCCTCGCCACCTCCGGGTCGGTGCTCAAGTACCGGGAGGACGTGGAGACGATGGAGGAGCGGGGGGCGGCCTGGGTGGCCGGGGCGTGATCACGAGCGGGCCGGACCTCGCCGAGGTCGCCTCGCGCCTCTCGGTCCTCCTGCGGGCGGCAGGCGTGCCCGTCACACCGGAGCGGGCGTCCCGGCTCGCCGCCGCCGTCTCCCTTCACCCGCCCGCCACCCGCTCGGAGCTGTACTGGCTCGCCCGGGTGACGCTCGTCGGATCGGCGGAGCACCTCGACGCCTTCGAGCGGGTCTTCGCGGCCGTCTTCACCGGCCTGGTCGACGAGGCCGACTGGAGGGGCCAGGACCCGCACCGTCCCACCCTCGCCCGCCGGGCCGCCCCGGGGCCGCGTCCCGACCGCCGCCCGCCCCGCACCGCCACCCCGCCCGGAGCCCGGAGCGAGGGGCCGGTCCTTCCCGGGACGGACGAAGGCGGCGCGCCGGGTCCCGAGACGGCCGGGAACGTCCTGGCAGCGTCCAGCCGTGACGAGCGCCTCCGCCACAAGGACTTCTCCTCCCTCGACGAGGAGGAGCTGGCCGCCCTGCGGGTGCTCGCCGCCCGCCTTCCCGCCGCCAGGCCGCTCCGGCGAGGGCGTCGTCGGCACCGCCACCACCGCGGTGACGAGGTGGACCTCCGGGCGACCCTCCGCCGCGCCCGGCGCACCGGCGGGCAGCCGGTCCGGACGCTGCGGACCGCCCGGCGCCCCCGGCCCCGGCGCCTCGTCCTCCTGTGCGACGTCTCGGGGTCGATGGAGCCCTACGCCCGGGCCTACCTGCAGCTGCTCCTCGGCGGTGTGGCGGGCGGGGTTGCCGAGGCCTTCGTCTTCTCCACCCGGCTCACCCGCGTGACCCGCACCCTGAGGGGCCGTCCCGACGCCGCCCTCGAGCGGGCCGGTCGAACCGTCCCGGACTGGTCGGGAGGCACCCGCCTCGGCGAGGCGGTCCAGGCCTTCAACGACGACCACGGCCGGCGGGGGATGGCGAGGGGGGCGGTGGTGGTGATCATCTCGGACGGCTGGGACCGGGGGGATCCGAGCCTGCTCGGGCGGGAGATGGAGCGACTCGGTCGCCTCGCCCACAGGGTGGTCTGGGTCAACCCCCGAAAGGCGAGGCCGGGCTACGCCCCGCTGGCGGGCGGCATGGCGGCCGCCCTTCCCCACGTGGACGCCTTCGTCGCCGGCCACAACCTCGCCGCCTTCGACGAGGTGCTCTCCGTCCTCGCCGACTGATTCGCCCGCGGAGCCGATCCGACCGGCTGCCGGCGGGGCGGCTCAGCTGAGGCCGAGGTGGCGTTCGAGACGGCTCACCCGTCGGCGCAGCTCCTCCACCTCGGCCCGGAGCGAGCGCGCCTCGTCGAGCGTGCGGCGCGACCTCGGAGATGCAAGGGCACGATCGATGAGCGCAGCCAGGGGCACCACCCGCTGCGGGCCGTGGGCGCCGGCCTCCATCCTCGAAGGGACCTGTCCGGTGCGGTACCACGACCGCAGTGTCGAGCGGGAGAGGCCGGTCGCCTTCGTGGCCTCGTCGAGGGTGACCCAGCCCTCCTCCACGGGCTGGCTCGCGAGGTCCTCGAGGAGGCGGTCCCAGCGGTCCTCCGAGCCTTTGTCCGTCACCCCGCCGTCAACCACCGTCGTTCTGACACGCGGGTCAACCCTACTATCAGACAGGGCATTGACATGGTGCGTACGCTGACCGCGTGTTCGAACGATTCACCGACACCGCCCGGCGGGCCATCGTTCTCGCCCAGTCGACGGCAAGGGAGATGCGCCATCCCCGCATCGAGCCCGACCACCTCCTCATCGGCCTCCGCCTGAGCGAGGGCATGGCCGCCCGGACGATGGAGGCTGTTGGCGTCGACGCCGCCTCGTTGCGCCAGCGCCTCGAGGACGAGCGTCGTGCCACGGTCACCGCCGAGGTCCTCGAGGTGCCGTTCAGCGCCGAGGCCAAGACCTGCCTCGAGTTCTCGCTCCGGGCCGCCCTCGCGCTCGGGCACGACCCCATCG
>JAKACF010000226.1 GCA_021821585.1 Actinomycetes bacterium | reverse complement strand
GAGCCGCCGGGAGGCTTGTTCGGGTCCTCAGTGTCCCATGCCGAGGCCACCGTCGACGGGGATCACCGCCCCGGTGACGTAGGCCGCCTCGGCGGAGGCCAACCAGGCTACGGCGTGTGCCACCTCCTCCGGCCGGGCGGCCCGCTTGAGGGGCACCATGGCGGTGAGGGCGGCAGCCCGCTCCTCGCCGAGGGCGGCGACCATGTCGGTGTCGACGACGCCCGGGGCGACCACGTTGACCGTGACCTGCCTCCCGGCGAGCTCACGGGCAAGGGAGCGGCCGAAGCCGATGAGGGCCGCCTTGGAGGCGGCGTAGTTGGTCTGGCCGGCCGAGCCGAGGTAGGCCACGACCGAGGACATGAGGACGATCCGGCCGAAGCGGGCGCGGACCATGCGCGCCGAGGCCCGCTTGGCTGCCCGGTAGACGGCGGTGAGGTTCGTGTCGAGCACGCGCTGCCACTTCTCCTCGCTCATCATGAGAAGGAGGGTGTCCTCGGTGATGCCGGCCGAGCAGACGAGCACCTCGACGTTGCCGAGCGACGCCTCCACCTCGGAGAAGGCGGCCTCGAGCTCGTCGGCATCGGTGACGTCGCACCGGACGGGGAGGAGAGGCAGGCTGCCGGCAGGTCCCTCGAGCGGATCGGGCGGGGCGCTCTTCCAGGTGACGGCGACCCGGTAGCCGTCGGCCTGCAGGCGCCGGGCGCAGGCGAGCCCGATCCCCCTCGAGCCCCCCGTGACGAGCGCGACCCTGCCGTCGCTCACGCTCCCCACCTGACGACCGCGCTGGCCCAGGTCATGCCGGCCCCGAAGCCGGAGAACAGGATGAGGTCGCCCGGAGCGAGCCGGCCGGCGTCGGCGGCGGCCGTGAGGGCGAGCGGGACGGAGGCAGAGGAGGTGTTGCCCGTCGTGTCGAGGACGATGGCGGAGCGCTCCGGCGCGAGGCCGAGGCGCTGCACCATGGCGTCGATGATCCGCAGGTTGGCCTGGTGGGGGACGAACAGGGCGATCTCGTCGGGGCTCACGCCGGCCGCCCGGAGCACCTTGTCGGCCGACTCCACCGTCGCCCGCACCGCCCGCCGGAAGACCTCGCGGCCCTCCATCTTCATGTACCCGCCGTGCTCGCAGTAGAGGATGGGAAGCAGCGAGCCGTCGAGGCCGAGGTCGCTCGCGAGGACGAGCGGCTCGGCCTCCTCCCGGTGCTCGAGCACGACGGCGCCCGCTCCGTCGGCGAAGAGCACCGCCGTCGACCGGTCCTCCATGTCGGTGATCGTCGACAGGGTGTCCGAACCGATGACGAGGGCGCGGCGGAAGCCCGGGCCGGCGCTCAGCATGGCGTCGGCCGTGACGAGGGCGTAGACGTAGCCGGCACAGGCGGCATTCAGGTCGAAGGCCGCCCCCGAGCAGCCGAGCTGGGCGTGCACCGTGGAGGAGGTCGCCGGCACGGTCTTGTCGGGGGTGGTGGTCGAGAGCACGAGGAGGTCGATCTGCCCGGGCTCGAGCCCCGCCTTCTCGATGGCGGCGGCACCCGCCTCGATGGCCAGGCTGGAGGTGGTGCCGCCGAAGCGGCGCTCCCGGATCCCGGTGCGCTCGACGATCCAGGCGTCGCTCGTGTCGAGGCGGGCCTCGAACTCTGCGTTCGTGACCACCTTCTCGGGGAGCGCGCTGCCCCAGCCGGAGATGACCGAGCCGCTCATGGTGCTCCCTCCTCGCTCGCCCGCAGCCAGGCGACGGGCTGTCCTGAGCTCACCCGCTCGCCGGGCAGGACGAGGATCCCCTCGACGCTGCCGGCGAAGGCCGAGCGGATGTCGGTCGCCCCGACCGTGCCGACGAGCCCGCCCACCTCGATGCGGACCTCGCCCTCGTGGCGGGGCTTGCCGGGGATGAGCTGCTCGAGCCCCTCGGCCGGGGTGAACAGCCCGGCGGCCGGCGAGAGGACGAGTCGCTCGTCGACGTGGAAGCGCTCGCCGGCGCGCTGGTCGGCGGCCGCCTGGACGAGGGCGCTCTCGCCCGCGAGGACCTCGACGAGCCGCTGGAGGTCCTCGGGCGTCGACACCGAGAGGGCGATGGTGTCCGCCGTCGGGAGCAACCGACGGGCGAGGCCCGAGAGGACGCCCCCGGGGCCGAGCTCGACGAAGGTCTGCGTCCCGTCCTGGAGGAGGCGCTCGACGGTCTGGCGCCAGCGCACCGGGCTGCACAGCTGGGCGGAGAGGAGCCCGGGCCAGTCGGCCGCCAGCGGGTGGGCGAGTGCGTCGACGTTGGCCAGGACGACCGGCTCGGGGGCGTGGAAGGTGACGTCGGCGAGCGCCTTGCGCAGCCGGTCGCGTGCCGGCGCCATGAGGGGGGTGTGGAAGGCACCGCCGACCGGGATGGGCAGCACCTTCTTCGCGCCCATCTCCTTGGCGAGGCGCCCCGCCTCGGCGACCGCCTCGGTCGAGCCGGCGATCACGACCTGGCCGGGGGCGTTGTAGTTGGCGACCCAGGCCTCGCCCTCGGCGCGCAGGCAGGCGGCCTCGACGCCGTCCTCGTCGAGGCCGAGGACGGCGGCCATCGTCCCCGGGGACTCCTCGGCGGCGTGCTGCATGGCGGCGCCCCGCTCGGCGACGAGGTGGAGGCCCGACTCGAGGTCGATGGCGCCCGCCGCCACGAGGGCCGAGTACTCCCCGAGGCTGTGGCCGGCGCACCGGCCCGGCTCGACGCCGAGGCGCTCGGCGGCGTCGAGGACCACGAGGCTCATGACGAAGGTGGCGAGCTGGGCGTTGTCGGTGCGGGTGAGGGTCTCCTGGTCGGCCTCGAGCAGGAGCGCGGCGACGTCGCGGCCGGTGATGTCCGACGCGTCCGCCACGAGGTCGAAGGAGGGATGGTCCTTCCATGGCGCGCCCATGCCAGGGCGTTGGGAGCCCTGACCGGGGAACGTGAACGCGAGCAACCTTTCCTCCCTCATCTGTCGGCGGCCGGGGCAGCGGTCGCCACCACGGCTCAGTCTGACCCCGGAGCGACTCGGTTGGTTACTCGCGGCGACTCGACGGACCCGACGTTAGGCGCGCGAGGGCGAGGCTCGCCCGGATGGGCAGGTGGTCGGAGTTGCCGGCGCGCACCGCCTCGCCACCGAGGCGGGCGACCGCCGGGGTGACGAAGATGTGGTCGAGCTGGTGGCGGGGACGCCAGGCCGGCCAGGTCTTGTCCTTGGCGGCGCGCCGCCAGCCGGGGAGGGCGAGCTCGATCGGCGGGCCCCAGAAGTTCATGTCGCCGGCGAGGATCGCCGGCACCTGCTTGTCGGGGAGAAGGGCCCGCAGTCGCCGGAACTGCAGCGGCGACCCGTGGGTGGAGTGCGCCATGTGGGTCCCGACGACCTGCAGCCCGTCGGGCAGCTCGACGACGAGGGCGCCCCGGCGCGTGACGTCGCGGCGCAGCCGGCCGAGGTCGATCTCCGACACCGACACCGGCCGCTCGCGGGTGAGCACGGCGAGCCCCCACCACCCCGGTTCGTAGGGCCCGAGCCGCCCGCGGTGCCGGTCGAGGCGGGCCCCCACCCTCAGGGCGCGCCGGACCTGGGGGTAGGGCCGCTTCGGTTCCCATCCGGCCCCCGGGGGCACGGGGAGCGGCTGGCGGAGCCGGAGCGCCGGCGCCAGGCGCAGCTCGGCCGCTTCGTAGCCGAGGGCGGCGGCGATCTCGCTCGCCTGGCCGGCCCCCTCGGCCGGGGTGAAGACCTCCTCGAGGACGAGGACGTCCGCCTCGAGCGCCGAGCAGGCCTCGACGACGTCGAAGCGCCTGCCGTAGCCGTCCATGCCGGCGTGCAGGTTGAACGTGGCGAGGGTGAGCCGGGCGCCCATGTGGCGGGAAAGGGTACCGGTCGCCCCGGGCGCGGCGCCGCCCCGGGTCGCGTACCTGCGACCCGGGGCGGACCGGGACCCCGCCCGCACCGGCAAGGTGCGGAGGGGACGGCGGGAAGGGGCCCCTGGCGGTGAAGACCCTTCGTCCCGCCTGACGGGGCGGCTACGAGCACGTACAGCGCGAGACGCGCGGCGGGGTGGGGTGCCCGCGAGCAGTTGATCGGCCGTGGCGCGCTCGAAACCCCGCTTCGTGGCGGCGCCTGGAGAGACAAGCGCCAGCCAGTGACCGCGGCACTGTACGCCTGGCCGGCGCGCGCGTCAACGGCCACAGGGCGGCAGCGCCCGGTGGCGGCACGCCTCGAGGGCGCCGGTGCCCGGAGCGGGAGTCGAACCCGCACGCCCTTTCGGACAGCGGCTTTTGAGGCCGCCGCGTCTACCATTCCGCCATCCGGGCCCGCCCGAAGCGTACCTGCGCACGGGGAGCGGTGAGGATCTGCAAGCCTGAGCGCCGTGCGAGCGCTGCGCCCCTCCTCACGCGGGCAGGGTCCGCTGCGTCCCGGCGAGCTGGCGGAGGTGGCCGTCCTCGGCGATCTCGCCCTCGTGCTCGAGGTGATCGGCTGGTTCGCCCCGGCCGGCGTCGGCGGCGCATTCCAGGCGCTCGCCATCGTCCCCTTCGCCGTCCTCGCCGCCCGCCACCGCTTCCGTGCCGGGGTCATGGCGGCCGTGAGCGCCGCCACGGTGGCCTTCCTCGTCGGCGGGATCGGCATCGTGCTCCAGACGGCGCTGGCGGGAGCGATCGGGATCAGCGTGGGGGCGGCCTTCCGCCGGCGCTGGTCGCCCGCCACCTCGGTCGCCCTGGCGCTGCTCGGCGCCGGCCTGCCGATCGCGGCGGTGACCCTCGTCATCGACTCGGTCTCGACGGGCTTCCGCCGCCTGAGCTTCGCCCAGGTACGCCTGCTCTGGCGGGACGCCGCACGGGTGCTCGACGCCCTCGGGCTCACCCGGCTCGAGGCATCCGGCACGAGGGCCCTCAACTGGTCGCTCGCCCACTGGTGGCTCGTGCTCCCGGCCGCCGAGCTCGTCGCCGT
>JAKACF010000225.1 GCA_021821585.1 Actinomycetes bacterium | reverse complement strand
CCCCTCGCCACCTGGAGCGATGAGGAGGTCGATCAGTACCTCGCCGAGGAGGGGCTCCCGCTCCACCCGCTCACCTACGTCGGCTACGTCTCGATCGGCTGCGCTCCGACGACCAAGCCCGTCCCGGCCGGCCACCACCCCCGCGAGGGGCGCTGGCCGGGCCAGGACAAGACGGAGTGCGGCCTGCACGTCTGAGCAGCCCGCCGCCGGCGCCCCGTCCCGGCGCCGAGCCGGAGGGCCGAGGGGCCTCGCTCAGGCGACCGGCCGGCCCTCGAGGAAGACCCGGCGGGGTGCGAGCCCGTAGCTCCAGGCGAAGGCGCCCTCGTGGTCGGCCTCCCAGGAGACGAGGTCGGCACGCAGCCCCGCCTCGAGCCGCCCCCGGTCGCCGAGGCGGAGCGAGCGGGCGCCCCCGGCCGTGGCGGCGACGAGCGCCTCGACGACCGAGAGGCCGAGCTCGGCCACGCCGAGCGCCACCACGAGGCTCATGGAGGTGGTCCCGCACGTGCCCGGGTTGTGGTCGCTCCCGAGGGCGAGCGTCACGCCCGCCTCGAGGAGGGCGCGGGCGGGGGGCGTCCGTCCCATCGACAGGGCGGTGACCGGTGCCAGGGTGGCGACGACGCCGGCGGCCGCCAGGGCGGCGATGCCGGCCTCGTCCACGCAGAGCAGGTGGTCCGCCGAGGCGCAGCCGAGCTCGGCGGCGAGCTCGGCGCCGCCTGTCCGGGCGAGCTCGTCGGCGTGCAGGCGGGGCACGAGCCCGGCGTCCCGCGCCGCCTCGAGCATCACCCGACCCTGTCGGACGGTGAAGTAGCCCTCGTCGCAGAAGACGTCGGCGTGGCGGGCGCCGGCGGCGCGCGCCGCCGGGCACCAGCGGGCCACCTCGGCTGCGTAGGCGTCCGGGTCGCCTGCCCACTCCGGCCCGACGGCATGCCCGCCGAGGAAGGTCACCTCGAGCGCCGGGAGCGCCCTCCCGCCGGGCCCGGGGCCGCCCCCGGCCCGCTCGGCGAGCAGCCGGACCGCCGCCAGCTCGCCCTCCTCGTCCAGGTGGTAGCCGGTCTTCGCCTCGAGGGTGGTCGTGCCCCCCGAGAGGAAGGAGGCGAGCCGTTCCTCGAGGCCAACCGCCAGCTCGGCGCGGGACGCCGCCCTCGTGGCGGCGACGGTGGCGGCGATCCCGCCGCCGGCCGCCGCGATCTCGCCGTAGGGGGCCCCCGCCGAGCGCGCCGCGATCTCGGCGAAGCGCTCGCCGGCGTAGACGGGGTGGCTGTGGGCGTCGACCAGCCCCGGCGTGACGAGGCCGTGCTCGAGGTCGGTCTCCTCGTCCTCGCCCTCTCCTGCCCTGAGATCGCGGTCCGGGCCGACCCAGGCGATCCGCCCGTCCTCCACCACCACGGCACCGTCGTCGAGGACGCCGGCGCCCGAGGAGGTGAAGAGCCGCCCGTGGCGCAGCAGCCGGCGCCCGCTCACGACAGGAGCCGTCCGATGACGGCCGCGAGCCGCTCGGCGACGGCGCCGGGCGGCCCGAGCCCGACGTGCTCGCCCCCCTCGACGACGGCCCGGCCGGCGACGGTCACCCGCTCGACGTCGCGGGGCCCGGCGCCGAAGAGGACCCGGGCGGCGAGGACCTCGTCGTCGGTGCCGTCGGCCCCCGCCGGCCCGGGCGAGCCGGCGAGGCGGACCTCGACGGTGTCGCCGTCGGTCCCGCCCTGCCAGCCGAGGGACCGTGCGCCCCCGCCGCTCGCCGCCTCGAGGAGCTCTCCGACCGTCATGACCCCGCGCCGCTCGGTGACGAGGCGCTGGTGGGTCTCGAGCGAACGGGTCTCCTCGAAGGGGTCGATGACGGCGTGCGAGTCGCTCCCGATGCACAAGACGGCGCCCGCCTCGGCGAGGTCGGAGAACGGCCCGACCCCGTCGCCGAGGTCCCGCTCGGTCGTCGGGCAGGCGCAGACGCAGCTGCGGGCGAGGCCGTAGCGGGTGACCTCGGTCGGGCGGAGGTGGGTGGCGTGCACGGCCGTCGTCCGCGGGCCGATGACCCCGGCCGAGTGGAGGAGGTCGGTCGGCGTGGTCGCGAGGGCCGCCAGGCACTCCTCGTTCTCCCGGCGCTGCTCGGAGACGTGGACGTGCAGGGGGGCCTCCTCCTCGGCCGACCAGGCGACGACCGACTCCATGGCGGGGCGCGGGACGGCTCGGACGCTGTGGACGGCGACCCCGAGGCGGGCGAGGGACGAGGGCGCGAAGCGGCCCGACTCGAGCGCGGCCGTCACCCGGCGGCTCCACCCGTCCCCCCCGTCGTCGCCGAAGCGCCGCTGGGGCCCCTCCAGGGGATCGCCCGAGGCGCTCGCCTGGAGGTAGCAGGCATCCAGCAGGCAGAGCCGGATGCCGGCCGTCTCCGCCGCCTCGAGGATCGCCCAGCTCATCTCGTTCGGGTCGTCGTAGGGGACCCCGCCCGGGCCGTGGTGGAGGTAGTGGAACTCCCCGACCGAGGTGTAGCCCGCCAGCAGCATCTCGGCGTAGACGCAGGTGGCGAGCTCGCGGTAGGAGTCGGGGTCGAGGCGGTCGGCCACCTCGTACATGAGCTCCCGCCAGGTCCAGAAGTCGCCCGAGCGGGTCTCGCTCACGCCTCTGAGCGCCCGGTGGAAGGCGTGCGAGTGGGCGTTCACGAAGCCGGGGAGGACGAGGGCGCCCTCCCGGCGCTCGAGCGCGACCACGGGGCTCAGCGGGCTCCCGGCCGGCCGAGGCCCTCGGAGGGCAGCCAGACGCCGCGCTCGGCGGCCACCTCCCGGGCGGTCTCGTAGCCGGCGTCGGCATGCCGCATGACGCCGGTCCCGGGGTCGTTCGTGAGGACCCGGCGGAGCTTTTCGGCCGCCAGCTCGGTCCCGTCGGCCACGACGACCACCCCCGAGTGGATGGAGCGGCCGATGCCGACGCCCCCGCCGTGGTGGACCGAGACCCACGAGGCGCCCGAGGCGGTGTTCAACAGGGCGTTCAGGATCGGCCAGTCGGCGATGGCGTCCGAGCCGTCCATCATCGCCTCGGTCTCGCGGTAGGGCGAGGCGACCGAGCCCGAGTCGAGGTGGTCCCGCCCGATGACGATGGGGGCCGACACCTGCTTCGAGGCGACGAGCTCGTTGAAGGCGAGCCCGGCCCGGTGGCGCTCGCCGTAGCCGAGCCAGCAGATGCGGGCGGGCAGACCCTGGTAGGCCACCTTGTCCTCGGCCATCCTCAGCCATCTGAGGAGCTCCTCGGCCTCGGGGAAGGCGGAGATGACCGCCCGGTCGGTCGCCCCGATGTCGGCCGGCTCGCCCGAGAGGGCCGCCCAGCGGAACGGCCCCTTTCCCTCGCAGAACAGCGGGCGGATGTAGGCCGGCACGAAGCCCGGGTAGTCGAAGGCCCGGGAGAAGCCCTCGGCCTCGGCCTCGGCGCGGATGCCGTTGCCGTAGTCGAAGACCTCCGCCCCCTTGTCGAGGAAGGCCACCATGGCCTCGACGTGGGCGGCCATCGAGGCGCGGGACCGGCGGAGGTACTCCTCGAGGTCGCGGCTGCGCAGCTCGGCCGCCTCCTCGAGCGAGAGGCCGGCGGGGACGTAGGTCGTCGGGTCGTGGGCCGAGGTCTGGTCGGTGACGACGTCGATCGGGACGTCGGAGGCGGCGAGCTCCGGGACGACCTCGGCCGCGTTCCCGATGAGGGCGATCGAGAGCGGCCGGCGGTCGGCCGCCGCCTCGAGGGCGAGGCGGACGGCCTCCTCGGTCGACTCGCTCACGACGTCGACGTAGCGGGTCTCGAGGCGCCGGGCGGCCCGGGCCGGGTCGACCTCGACGCAGAGGGCGACGCCGCCGTTCATCGTCACCGCGAGTGGCTGGGCGCCGCCCATGCCGCCGAGCCCGGCGGTCAGCACGACCCGGCCGGCGAGCGAGCCCCCGAAGCGTGCCGCCGCCACGGCGGCGAAGGTCTCATAGGTACCCTGCAGGATCCCCTGGGTGCCGATGTAGATCCAGCTCCCCGCCGTCATCTGGCCGTACATCGTGAGGCCCTTCGCCTCGAGGCGCCTGAACTCGGCCGGCGTCGCCCAGTCGGGGACGAGGAGCGAGTTGGCGATGAGCACCCGGGGCGCCCACTCGTGGGTGGTGAAGACCCCGACCGGCTTGCCCGACTGGACGAGGAGGGTCTCGTCGTCGCCGAGCTCGCGCAGTGTCGCCACGATCGTGTCGAAGGCCCGCCAGCTGCGGGCCGCCCGCCCCGACCCCCCGTAGACGACGAGGTCGTCCGGCCGCTCGGCGACCTCGGGGTCGAGGTTGTTCATGAGCATCCGGAGGGCGGCCTCCTGGGGCCAGCCCCGGCAGGTGCGCTCGGTCCCCCGGGGCGCCCGGACGACCCGGGCGCCGTGGTCTGTCGGCGGGCTCGTCGTCATTCCAGCGCTCCGATCTCCTCCTCGACCGCCGCCAGCAGCTCGCCCGAGGAGACGAGCTCGATGGCGGCGTCGACGTCCGGCTTCAGCTCCCGGTCCTCGTCCAGGTGGGCGACCCGCCTGCGGAGCGCCCGGAGGGCCGCCTGCGGCCCGGCGGCGGCCCTGAGCGGGGCCCGCAGCTCCACCGCCTGGGCGGCCGCCAACAGCTCGAGGGCGATGACGGCCTCGGCGTTCGTGACGCACGCCCGGGCGTGCCGGGCGGCGATCATGCCCATCGAGACGTGGTCCTCCTGGCCCGCCGAGGAGGTGATCGAGTCGACGGCGGCGGGGTGGGCGAGCGACTTCGACTCCGAGACGAGGGAGGCGGCGGTGTACTGGCAGACCATGAAGCCCGAGTTGACGCCGGCCTCCCCGACGAGGAAGGGCGGCAGCCCGTTCGAGGTCTTCGGGTCGAGCAGCCGGTAGAGCCGCCGCTCGGAGATCGAGGCGAGCCCGACCACGGCGGCCGCCAGGGAGTCGCAGGCATGCGAGACCGGC
>JAKACF010000224.1 GCA_021821585.1 Actinomycetes bacterium | reverse complement strand
CTCGAGGACCGCGACGGCGACGACGGCGACGGAGACCGACGGCCGTGAGCGCCCGGGGCGACACCCTCGCCGGCGGCGCCGCCGCGGCCGGGTCGGCCGGGGACGAGCTGGCCGGCACGCCGATGCTCGCCGTCGACGACCTCGTCAAGCACTATCCGGTGCGCGGCGGAAAGGTGCTCCGCCACACGGTCGGGCAGGTGCACGCCGTCTGCGGTATCTCGTTCCGGGTCGGCGCCGGCGAGACCCTCGGGCTCGTCGGCGAGTCCGGCTGTGGCAAGACGACGGCCGCGCGCTCCGTGCTCCAGCTGGTGCGCCCCACCTCCGGCTCGGTCCGCTTCGAGGGCCGGGAGCTGACCACGCTCGGGGCCGACGAGCTGCGCGCGATGCGCCAGCACCTCCAGGTCGTCTTCCAGGACCCCTATGCCTCGCTCGACCCGAAGGTGCCCGTCGGCGAGACGATCGCCGAGCCGCTCAAGGTGCACGGACGCTGGAACAAGTCCGACGGGCCGACCGCCGTCGCCGAGGCGCTCCGGCGCGTCGGGTTGTCGCCCTCGCACGCCGGTCGCTACCCGAACGAGTTCTCCGGCGGCCAGCGCCAGCGGATCGGCATCGCCCGGGCCCTCATCATCGAGCCACGCCTGCTCGTCCTCGACGAGCCCGTCTCCGCCCTCGACGTCTCGGTCCAGGCGGGCGTGGTCAACCTCCTCGAGGAGCTCCAGGAGCAGCTCGGCCTCGCCTACCTGTTCGTCGCCCACGACCTCTCGGTCGTCCGCCACATCTCCGACCGCGTCGCCGTCATGTACCTCGGCAAGGTCGTCGAGCTCGGTACCCGTCAGGAGATCTACGGCCGCCCGGCGCACCCCTACACCCAGGCGCTCCTCTCGGCCGTCCCCGTGCCCGACCCCCGAGCCGAGCGCGCCCGCCGCCGCATCGTGCTGCCCGGCGACGTCCCGAGCCCGGTCAACCCGCCGAGCGGCTGCCGCTTCCGCACCCGCTGCTGGAAGGCCCAGGAGGTCTGCGCCGCCGCCGAGCCGCCGCTCGCCCCCTTCGGCGACGGCCACACCGTGGCCTGCCACTTCGCCTCCACCGACCTGCCGACGAGCTGAAGGCGGGCGCCCCCACCACCGCGCCCGAAGGGTCGTGGCGAGCCGCCCCCGGCCGGTCGGCACGGTAACATTGCAGCTCACGGCACCTTCCCGCCCCGTACGGCAACCGCCCGGCGGCCTGGCGCGTCACCGCCGGTGACGCCCGGCAGGGTGCCAGGAGAGGAGCAGCACGCGACATGGAGCCTCGACACCGCGGGCAGGGCCCGGCCGGGACCGTCCCGACCACGCGGGCGACCGTCCTCGAGGTCGAGGGCCTGCAGACCGAGTTCCACCTGCGCGGCGCCACGGTCACCGCCGTGGACGGCGTCAGCTTCAGCGTCGCCGAGGGCGAGTGCGTCGGCCTCGTCGGCGAGTCGGGCTGTGGCAAGTCGACGACCGGGCTGTCCATCATGAAGCTGCTCCCCGGTGTCGGCCACGTGACCGGCGGCGCCGTCCGCCTCGCCGGGCGCGACCTCACCCAGCTCGACGAGCGGGCCATGCGCCAGGTCCGCGGCAACGACGTGGCGATGATCTTCCAGGACCCGATGACCTCGCTCAACCCGACCTGGACGATCGGCCGCCAGATCGCCGAGGTCGTCCAGCTGCACCGCGAGGTGACCCGCAAGCAGGCCCGCGAGCGGGCGCTCGAGGTGCTCACCCTCGTCGGGATGCCCCGGCCGGAGGAGCGGCTCCGGGCCTACCCGCACCAGCTGTCGGGCGGCCTGCGACAGCGGGTGATGATCGCGATGGCGCTCGCCTGCGAGCCAAAGGTCCTCATCGCCGACGAGCCGACGACCGCGCTCGACGTGACGATCCAGGCACAGATCCTCGACCTCATCGACGAGCTGCGTGAGCGGCTCTCCATGGCTGTCGTCCTGATCACCCATGACATGGGCGTCATCGCGTCCCGCACGAGCCGCGTCATGGTCATGTACGCGGGCAAGATCGTCGAGTCGGCGTCGACGTCGGACCTCTTTGCCGAGATGCGCCATCCGTATGCCGAGGCGCTGCTCCAGTCCATCCCGCGGCTCGAGCAGGACCGAACCGTGCCGCTCTACTCCATACCCGGGCTTCCGCCGGACCTCTCGGAGCACCTCACGGGTTGTCGTTACGCGCCCCGCTGCCGCTACGTCACCGACCGCTGCCGAGCCGAGGAGCCGCTCCTCGCCCCCGAGGCGGCCGTTGCGGAACGCCGGTCGGCGGTGCCCGGCGAGACCAGCACCCCCATCGACGACAACGCTGCCACTCCCGGCCATCGCTACGCCTGCTTCCACCCGGTCTCCCGGTCCGCCGCCACGCAGCCGCTCGGAGCAGCGCTCGAGGAGCCAGGGCTTGCCGCCGACGCCGCAGCGCCCGAGAGCGCCCTCGTGCGCGTCGCTGCGGTCAACGAGCTGGCGGCGCTCGAGTCGGCCCTGACCACGGCCGCGGCGTCGCCCGAGGAGCTCGAGCACCGGGCGGTGCTCCTCGAGGTCGACCACCTCGTCAAGGAGTACCCGCTCACGTCGGGCCTCCTACAACGCAGGATCGCCAGCGTGAAGGCGGTCTCCGACATCTCCTTCTCCGTGCGCTCCGGCGAGACGCTGGGGCTCGTGGGGGAGTCGGGCTGCGGCAAGACCACCGTCGGCCGCCTGGTCGTGGCGTTGGAGCGCCCCACCTCCGGGGCGATCCGCTTCGACGGCGACGATCTGTCCCGTCCGGAGAGTCTCCGGCGACGGCGTCGCGACCTGCAGCTGATGTTCCAGGACCCCTATGCCTCCCTGGACCCGCGCATGCGCGTGGGCTCGACCATCCGGGAGCCGCTCGACATCCAGGGGATCGGCCGCGCGGCCGATCGCCGGCGCCGGGTCGACGAGCTGCTCGGAACCGTCGGCCTGCCCCGGCGCGCCGCCGAGCTCTACCCGCACGAGTTCTCGGGCGGCCAGCGACAGCGCATCGGCCTCGCCCGCGCCCTGGCGCTCAATCCGCGGCTGATCGTTGCCGACGAGCCGGTCTCGGCGCTCGACGTCTCGATCCAAGCGCAAATTCTCAACCTCATGCGCTCCCTGCAGGCATCCCACCGCCTCGCCTACATCGTGATCTCCCACGACCTCGCCGTCGTGAAGTACATCGCCGACACGATCGGCGTCATGTACCTGGGCAAGCTCGTCGAGATCGGCCCCGCCGAGTCTGTCTACGCCCGACCGGCCCACCCCTACACCCAGGGCCTCATCGACGCCATCCCGATCCCCGACCCGGCGGCCGGCCGCGGGGCGGCCGCGGTGCGTGGCGAGCTGCCGAGCGCCGTGGACCCGCCAAGCGGATGTCGGTTCCGGACGCGCTGCCCGATCGCCCAGGACCGCTGCGCGGAGGAGGAGCCGGCGCTTCGGCGCTTCGGCGAGGGGCACCGGGCCGCGTGCCACTTCCCCCTCCAGACACCCATCGAGTCGAGCGGAACCGAGGCGTTGGCCGGGACCCGCTGAGGGCGCCGCGTGCTCAGCGGCGCTGGAGCCGCACCTCGAACGCGTCCCGCAGCGCGTCACCGATGAAGTTGAGGGCCACCACCACGAGGATGATGGCGATCGCGACCGGATAGATCTCCCACCAGTAGCCGTCGGTCACGACGTTGACGCCGTCGGCGAGCATCGAGCCCCAGTCGGTCTGCGGGGCGGGGACGCCGAGACCGAGGAAGCCGAGAGCGGCGAGCGCGAGGATGGCGTCCGCGACCTGGAAGGTCGCGTTCACCACGATCGTCCCCACCGCGTTGGGAATGATGTGACGGAACACCACCCGGCGTCCCGTGCCACCCATGACCCGGACGGCCTGGACGTACTCACGCACCCGCAGCGTCAGCGTCTCGCCGCGCACCAACCGGGCGGGCACGAGCCATGCCACCGCTCCGATCACGATGATCAACAGCCCAACGGAGGACTGGAAGATCACGGTGAGGGTGACGAGCAGGAAGATGTAGGGGACCGACAGGAACACGTCGACGATGCGCATCATCACCGAGTCGACCACGCCGCCGAAGTAGCCCGAGACGGCGCCCCAGATGACGCCAAGCACCGTAGCGACGCCGGCGGCGGCGAAGCCGATCATGAGCGAGTTCTGGCCACCGAACATGAGGCGGCCGAGGATGTCGAAGCCGCTCTCGTCTGTCCCGAGCGGGTTCGTGCCGCTCGGCGGGGCGTTCTGCGTCGAGTTCAGGAGGGCCGTCTGCGTGTTCGTCTGGTTCGTGTGGTAGAAGACCGGACCGACCCAACAGAAGAGCACCATCAGGACGAGCACCACGAAGCCGGCGACGGCGAGCTTGTTCTCGATGAACGTACGGGCGATCTGGCGCAGTTGGCTCCCCGACGAGCGGGCCTCGCCCCCCGGCGCCATCGGCTCGGGAAACGCGCCGCCGGTCACCCCCTGGGCGACGGGCAGCTCGCCGGCCGTCGGGGCCACAAAGGGGTCAGCGGGAGCCATAGCGAATCCTCGGGTCGACGACTGCGTAGAGGACGTCCGCCACGAACGACCCAATGACTACGGCAAGCGACGCGACGAACGTCGTGCCGATGAGCAGCGGCACGTCCAGATTGAGCGCGGCGTTGTAGGTGAGCAGCCCCATCCCCGGGTAGTTGAACACGGTCTCGGTCACCACGGCGCCACCGACGATCGACGGGATCGAAAGGCCGAGGAGCGTGATGATCGAGATCATGGCGTTGCGCAATGCGTGGCCGTAGAGCACCCTGCGACTGCTCGCGCCCTTGGCGCGCGCGGTCCGGATGAAGTCCTGGGTCATGACGTCCATCATCGACGAGCGCATGTACCGGCTGAAGGAGGCGACCGTGACGGCGGCAAGGGTGAGCACCGGTAGGACAAGCCCCCGGGGATCCGCCAGGATCCCCCCGACGGTCGACGCCGACGGCGCCGCCACGGGAAACCAGCGCAGGTCC
>JAKACF010000223.1 GCA_021821585.1 Actinomycetes bacterium | reverse complement strand
TCGCCGAGCCCGTGAGCGGGAACGCCTACACGGCCGAGCTCGAGCGGCTCCCGGCCACCCTCGGCGAGGCGGCGCGGCGCTTCACCGGGAGCGAGGTGGCGCGCGCCGCCCTCGGCGACGAGGTGGTCGAGCACTACGCCAACATGGCGGCGGTCGAGCTCGCCGCCTTCCAGTCGGCGGTCACCGACTGGGAGCGCGTCCGGTGCTTCGAGCGCCTCTAGTGCTGCCCGGACTTCGCCTGGCCGTGGCCGGTCCACTACAACAGTGGCCCATGATCCGCCGGCTCACGAGCCCGATCGCGTCGGTCGAGGAGCTCGACCTCGAGGCGGCCGTCTCCCCGGAGACCGGGACCGTCTCGGTCGACTCGCACTCCTCGGTCAGCGACCGGACGCCCTGTGTCGGCGTGGAGCAGTCCGGCATCGGGCGCGAGCCCGGCCCCGACGCCCTCGCCGGCTTCAGCGGGGACAAGAGCGTCGTCGTCGAGACAGGAAGGTGACCGAGACAGTGGGACGACTCGAGGGCAAGGTGGCCGTGATCACCGGCGGGGCGAGCGGCATCGGGCGCGCCTCGGTGCGCCGCTTCGCCGCCGAGGGCGCCGACGTGGTCGTGGCCGACCTCGACGAGGCGGCCGGGAGCGCCCTCGCCGACGAGGTGGGCGGGCTCTTCGTCCGCGCCGACGTGACCGACCCCGGCGACGTGGAGGCGATGTACGACGCCGCCGTCTCGCACTTCGGCGGGCTCGACGTCTGCTTCAACAACGCCGGCATCTCGCCCCCCGAGGACGACTCGGTGCTCACCACCGGCCTCGAGGCCTGGCGGCGGGTGCAGGAGGTCAACCTGACGAGCGTCTTTCTGTGCTGCAAGGCGGGGATCGCCCGCCTGCTCGAGCACGGCGGCGGCAGCGTGATCAACACCGCCTCGTTCGTCGCCCTCCTCGGTGCGGCCACCTCCCAGATCTCCTACACCGCCTCCAAGGGCGGCGTCCTCGCCCTCTCGCGCGAGCTCGGTGTCCAGTTCGCGAGGCGCGGCGTCCGCGTGAACGCCCTCTGCCCGGGGCCGGTCAACACGCCGCTCCTCGAGGAGCTGTTCGCCAAGGACCCCGAGCGGGCGGCCCGGCGCCTCGTCCACGTCCCGATGGGCCGCTTCGGCGAGCCGGAGGAGATCGCGGCGGCGGCCGCCTTCCTCGCCTCCGACGACGCCTCGTTCATCACCGCCTCGAGCTTCGTCGTCGACGGCGGGATCCACGCCGCCTACGTCACGCCCCTCGAGGGGGAGTAGCGGTGGCCCTCCCGCGCCCGGTCGTCGGCGTCACCTGCTACGAGGAGACGGCCTCCTTCGCGAGCTGGGAGCTCACCGCCGCCCTCCTCCCGGCCCGCTACGTCCGCGCCCTCGAGAGAGCAGGCGCGAGCGTGCTCCTCGTCCCGCCCCAGCGCCTCGCCCCCGGGGAGGCGGCCGGGCTGTGCGCCCGCCTCGACGGCCTCGTCCTCGCCGGAGGGGCCGACGTCGACCCCGCCCGCTACGGGGCCGCCGCCCATCCCGAGACGGTCGTGGCGGGGGGCGAGCGGGACGCCCTCGAGCTCGGCCTCGTGACGGCGGCGGCCGAGGACGGCCTTCCCACCCTCGCCATCTGCAGGGGGCTGCAGGTGCTGAACGTCGCCCGGGGCGGGAGCCTCGTCCAGCACCTGCCCGACGTCGTCGGCCACGACCTGCACTCGCCGGTCCGGGACGGCTACGCCGACCACGATGTGAGGCTCGTCCCGGGCAGCCGGCTGGCGTCGCTGCTCGGCGTCGAGGAGGCGGGCGTGCCGACCCACCACCACCAGGCGATCGACGTCCTCGGCGACGGGCTCGTCGCCACGGCCCACGCCGGTGACGGCGTGATCGAGGCCGTCGAGGACCCCTCCCTCCCGTTCCTCCTCGGGGTCCAGTGGCACCCCGAGGTGGGCGCGGACCCGTCCCTGTTCGAGGCGCTCGTGGCCGTCGCCGCCGAGCGGGCCTCCCGTCCCGGGAGGCCCGGACGCTGAAGCTCGTCGTCGTCTCCCACTCGCGCTCGGGCCGCACCGCCGAGCTCGCCTCCCTCGTGACGGCCGCCGCCGAGGAGGTCGCCTCGCCCGGCAGCGAGGTGCTCTCCCTCGACGCCTTCGCGGCAGGGCCGGCCGACGTCCTCGACGCGAGCGGCGTCATCCTCGGCACCCCCGCCCGGTTCGGCTACATGAGCGGGGCCATGAAGGACTTCCTCGAGCGCATCTACCACCCCTGCCTCGGCCAGACGGCGGGCAAGCCGTGGGCACTGTTCGTGAAGGGCGACACCGACACCACGGGGGCGGCCGCCAGCGTCGAGCGGATCGTCACCGGGCTCTCCTGGCGGCGCGTGCTGCCCGTCCTCGAGGTGGTGGGGGCGATCGACGAGGAGGCGGAGGAGGCGGCGACCGAGCTCGGCGGCGCCTTCGCGGCGGGCCTCGAGGCGGGGATCTTCTGACGGGGCGGCGGGGCCCCGGACCCTACACTGACAACGTGCAACCCGACGGCGGCCCGCTCCTGTCCAAGGAGCCACGGGGAGACGCGCCGGCGGCGGGCGGCGCCGAGGAGGAGGGCCTCGACCGGGTCCTCACGGTGCCGAACCTGCTCTCGGTCGGCCGGCTGGGGCTGCTCGCCCTCTTCTGCTTCCTGCTCTTCGGCGCCGACGAGCGGGTGGCGGCCGTCGTCGTGCTGGCGGTCGCCGGCGCCACCGACTTCGTCGACGGCTACGTCGCCCGCCGCTTCCACCAGGTGAGCACGATCGGCAAGGTGCTCGACCCGACGGCGGACCGCATCGTGCTCGGCACCGGCGTCATCGCCATCGCGCTCTACGGGGCGGTGCCGGGCTGGCTGGCGGGCGTCGTCCTCGGGCGGGAGGTCGTGGTCTCGCTCGCCGTCGTCGTGCTGGCCGCCCTCGGCGCCCGGCGCATCGACGTCCTCTGGGTGGGAAAGGCGGGGACCTTCGGGCTCATGGCCGCCTTCCCGCTGTTCCTCCTCGCGGATGCCGGGAGCACCTGGGCGCACGTGCTCGGCGACGTCACCTGGGTGCTGCTCGTCCCCTCCCTCGCCCTCAGCTTCCTGGCGGCGGTCTCCTACGTCCCCCTCGCCCGCCGGGCGCTCCGGGCGCGCCACGAGGACGGTGTCCCGCTTTCTGCAGGAGGCGTCCCGGTCCGATGAAGGCCGTCATCATGGCGGGGGGCGAGGGCACGCGCCTCCGCCCGCTCACGGCCAACCAGCCCAAACCCATGCTGCCGATGGTGAACCGGCCGATGGCCGAGCACGTCATCGACCTGTTGAAGCTGCACGGCTACGACGAGATCGTCATCACCGTCGCCTTCCTCGCGAGCACCATCCGCACCTACTTCGGCGACGGCTCGGAGTTCGGCGTCACCCTCCACTACGCCACCGAGGAGACCCCCCTCGGCACGGCCGGGTCGGTGCTGAACGCGAGGGAGCTGCTCGACGAGCGCTTCCTCGTCATCTCGGGCGACGTCCTCACCGACATCGACCTGAGCGAGCTCGTCGAGTACCACGAGCGCCAGGGCTCGGTGGCGACGCTCGCCCTCAAGTCGATGGAGAACCCGCTCGAGTTCGGCATCGTCATCACCTCCGAGGACGGCAAGGTCGAGCGCTTCCTCGAGAAGCCCGGCTGGGGCGACGTCTTCTCCGACACGATCAACACCGGCATCTACGTCCTCGAGCCCGAGGTGCTCGACTGGATCGCCGAGGGTCGGCCCGTCGACTTCTCCGGCGAGGTCTTCCCGGCCATGCTCGAGGCCGGACGGCCGCTCTACGGCTTCGTCTCGGGCGGATACTGGGAGGACGTCGGCACCCTCGAGGCCTACCTGCGCGCCCACACCGACGTCCTCGACAAGAAGGTCGAGGTCGCCATCCCCGGCTTCCCCCTGCACGACGACGTCTGGATCGGCGAGGGCGCCGAGGTCCACCCCTCGGCCGTCATCCGCGGGCCGGCGGTCATCGGGGACAACTGCCGGGTCGGGGCGGGGGCCGAGATCGGAGCCCACACCGTGCTCGGCTCGAACGTCCGGATCGGCGAGAACACGGTCCTCGAGCGGACGGTCATCCACGACAACACCTACCTGGCGGCCGGGGTGACGGCGCGGGGAGCGGTCGTCGCACGCTCGTGCGACATCCGCCTCGGGGCGCACCTCGAGGACGGCGTCGTCCTCGGCGACGGCTGCCGCGTCGGCCGCCACGCCGTCATCGGCGCCGGGGTGAAGGTCTACCCGAACAAGACGATCGAGCAGGGCGCCGTCGTCAACTCCTCGCTCGTGTGGGAGACGAGGGGCACGCGTAGCCTCTTCGGCCGCCTCGGGGTGACCGGCCTCGCCAACGTCGACCTGTCGCCCGAGCTCGCCATGCGCGTGGCGATGGCGTACGCGACGACGCTCCCGAAGGGCACCACGGTGGCCACCTCGCGGGACTCGAGCCGGGCGGCGCGGGTCCTCAAGCGGGCCGTCATGGTCGGCCTCACGGCCGCCGGCTGCAACGTCGACGACCTCGAGGCGGCGACCGTCCCGGTCACCCGCTTCCACGCCCGCACGGCCGCCGTCAGCGGCGGCATCACCGTCCGGCTGCTGGCGGGCGACCCCCAGTCGGTCTCCCTCCGCTTCCTCGACGGCGAGGGCGTCGACCTCGACGAGCCCACCCAGCGCAAGATCGAGCGGCTGCACGACCGGGAGGAGTCCCGCCGGGTTCTGGCGGCCGAGATCGGCGACATCTACTTCCCCTCCCGCACGGTCGAGATGTACACCGCCGAGCTGATGGCGAGCGCCCAGCTGGAGGCGATCCGGCGGGCGCGCTTCAAGCTCGTGCTCGACTACGCCTTCGGGACGACGAGCTTTGTCATGCCGAACATCCTCGCCAAGCTCGGGGCGGACGTCCTCGTCATCAACCCGCACGTCTCGACCCCGGGCGTGCTGAGCTTCGACCGCGTGGTGCACGCCGGCCGGCTCGGCGAGCTCG
>JAKACF010000222.1 GCA_021821585.1 Actinomycetes bacterium | reverse complement strand
CAACGCCCACCTGCGGCTCCTGCTCGACGACATCATCGCCGACAGCCGCTGGGACATGACCTTCCTCGGGATGCAGATCATGGTCGAGGGCCTGGCGCTGGCCGCCTTCGGCTTCATGCACGCCCTCACCCAGGAGCCGCTGTTGAAGCAGCTGCTCCGCTACGTGATGTCCGACGAGGCCCGCCACGTCGCCTTCGGCGTCCTCGCCCTGCAGGACTACTACAAGGAGCTCTCGACCGCCGAGATCCGCGACCGCCAGGAGTTCGCCTTCGAGGCGGCCGTGCGGATGCGGGACCGCTTCTTGCAGCAGGAGGTCTGGGACCGGATGGGCGTGTCGCCGAAGGACGTCCTGCCCCTCACGATCGCAGCGCCCGACCGCCGTGCCTTCCAGACGATGCTGTTCTCCAAGATCGTGCCCAACCTGAAAAAGCTCGGCCTGCTCGATGCCGGCGACGGCTGGCTCCGCCAGAAGTTCACCGAGCTCGGCGCCATCCAGTTCGAGGACTGGGCCGACACCGAGGACGAGTACGCCGCCTTCCAGCTCGCGAACGGGGAGCTGAAGACGGCCTGAGCCGCCTGCCGGCCGACCGGTCTCCGGGACGCCGGCGGAACGAGGGACCACCCGTGCCCGACCGCCCGCGCCGTCGCGCCGACCGCCCTCCGGGCGGCGGCCGGCAGCCGGGGTGGAGCGACCCGACCGTGGCCGACGGGGCGGGCCTGTGAGGTCGCGTCGCCGAAGAGCCGGGCTGGTAGCGTCGCATCCGTGGCACGACCGAGCCGTTTCGGCCGTCTCGTGACGGCGATGGTCACCCCCTTCGACGACGGCGGAGCCCTCGACGTCGACGCCGCCGTCACCCTCGCCCGCCACCTGGCCGACAACGGCAGCACCGGTCTCGTGCTGGCGGGCACGACGGGTGAGTCGCCGGTGCTGAGCGACGAGGAGAAGCTCGAGCTCTGGCGGGCGGTCGGCGAGGCCGTCACCGTCCCGGTGCTCGCCGGCTCGACGACGAACGACACGGCCCACTCGATCGAGATGACGAGGAAGGCGGAGTCGCTCGGGGTCGCCGGCATCCTGGCGGTCACGCCCTACTACAGCCGGCCCTCCCAGGAGGGCCTCGCCCGGCACTTCGCCGCCGTCGCCCGGTCGACCTCGCTCCCGGTGATGCTCTACGACATCCCGGTCCGCACCGGGCGCAAGATCGCGACGGGCACGATCCTCCGCCTCGCCCACGAGCACCCGAACGTCGTGGCGCTGAAGGACGCGGCCGCCAACCCCGCCGAGACCACCCGGGTCGTCGCCGGCGCCCCCTCCGGCTTCGAGGTCTACAGCGGCGACGACTCGCTCACCCTGCCGCTGCTCGCCATCGGGGCCGTCGGTCTCGTGAGCGTGGCCGCCCACTGGCTCGGCCCGGAGCTCGCCTTCGTCATCGACCTCTTCCTCGAGGGCGACGTCGAGGGCGCCGCCCGGATGAACGCCGAGCTCGCCGAGCTCGTCGCCTTCCAGTCCGGCGACGAGGCGCCGAACCCGATGCCCGCCAAGGCGATGCTGCGCGCCCTCGGCGTCAGGGTCGGCCAGTGCCGGCTCCCGCACGGCCCCGCATCCGACGTGCTCGACGAGCAGGCGGCCGTGATGGCGGCCGAGCTCGAGAGCCTGCGCGCGGCCTGGGCGGCCGCCCTGTCGGCATGAGGACGGGCGTGACGGGGGTGCGGCGCCGTGGCTGACCCGGTACGGGTCGCCTTCCTCGGCGGCCTCGGCGAGATCGGGCGCAACTGCGCCGTCATCGAGCAGTCCGGGCGCCTCGTCGTCCTCGACTGCGGCGTCTTCTTCCCGAACGTCGAGATGCCCGGCGTCGACCTCGTGCTCCCGGACTTCTCGATGCTGCGCGAGCGGGCCGGCGACGTCGACGGCATCGTGCTCAGCCACGGGCACGAGGACCACGTGGGGGCGGTCGCCTACCTGCTGCGCGAGGTGCGGGCGCCCGTCTACGGCTCGGCGTTCACCCTCGGGATCGCCCGCAACCGCCTCGAGGAGGCGAACCTCGCCGCCGAGGCGAAGCTCGTCGTCGTCGCCGACGGCGAGCGCCGCCGCATCGGCCCCTTCGACGTCGAGTTCATCCCGGTCACCCACTCGGTGCCGCACGGCTTCGCCACCGCCTTCCACACCGCCCAGGGCGTCATCTTGCACTCGGGGGACTTCAAGCTCGACCTGACGCCCGTCGACGGCAGGCGGACCGACCTCGCGCGCATCGGCGAGCTCGCCTCGACGAGCGGCATCCGCCTCCTCCTCTCGGACTCGACCAACGCCGAGGAGCCCGGCTTCACCGGGAGCGAGAGCCTCGTCGGCGAGTCGCTCAGGCGGATCATCGACACCCGCCAGGGCCGGCGCATCATCGTCGCCTGCTTCGCCAGCCACGTCCACCGCATCCAGCAGCTGGCCGACGCGGCCGTGGCGAGCGGGCGCAGGATCGCCCTGCTCGGCCGGTCGATGCTGAAGAACGTCGCCCTGGCCCGCGAGCAGGGGCTGCTCTCCATCCCCGACCAGGCGATGGTGGACATCGAGTCCGTCGACCGCCTCGATCCGGGCGAGGTCTGCATCCTCTCGACCGGCTCGCAGGGCGAGCCGATGTCGGCCCTCTCCCTCATGGCGGGCGGGGAGAGCCGCTGGCTCACCGTCGGCGACGGCGACGTCGTCGTGCTGAGCTCGCACGCCATCCCGGGCAACGAGTGGGCCGTCGCCCAGGTGATGGACGGCCTCGCCCGCCGCGGGGCCGAGGTCATCCACGCCGCCATCGCCCATGTGCACGAGAGCGGGCACGCCCGCCAGGGCGAGCTCGAGACCCTGCTCTCGATCGCCAAGCCGACGAGCTTCGTCCCCGTCCACGGGGAGTACCGCCACCTGCTCGCCCACTCCCGGATCGCCATCGCCATGGGCGTGCCGGCCGACTCGGTGCTCTTGTGCGAGGACGGCGACGTCGTCGAGCTCGGGGACGAGGGGATCGACTTCGGCCCCGAGGTCCCCTCGAGCTACGTCTTCGTCGACGGCATCTCCGGCGACGTCGGCCTCGGCGTCCTGCGGGACCGCCGGGTGCTCGCCGAGGAGGGCGTGGTCGTGGCCGTCGTCACGGTCGACCGCCGCTCGGGCGAGCTGCTCGGCCGGCCGGAGGTCGTCTCCCGGGGCTTCCTCGACGAGGCCGGCCACGAGGACCTCGCCGCCGAGGCCCGCTCGGTCATCGAGAAGGCGCTCGAGGTGGCCGCCGCCGAGGGCCGCCACGACCCCGACGGCCTGCGCCGGGTCATCCGCCGGGCGATCGGGCGCCTCGTGAACGAGAAGACGAGGCGCCGCCCGATGATCGTCCCGGTCGTGGTCGAGGCCTGAGCCGCCGGTCCGATGGGCCGCCCCGGTTCCTGGGGCTGGTGTTAGCGTTGTGGTCACTGTGGCAGTGACCAAGCAGGCCGGCGGGGGGCGGGCCGCCGGCCGGACGAGCTCGTCGCGCTCGGGCTCGCGCCGGGCGCCGGCATCCTCGCGGGCGCGCCCCTCGACGCGGTCCACCCGCGCCAAGACGGGCTCCTCCCGGTCCCAGAGCGGCGGCCCCCGGCGGCCGGGGGGCTTCGAGCGGGGGCTCACCCGCCTCCTCGCCCTCCTCGGAGCCCAGCCCGACGACGCCTGGGGGCTGGTGCTCGTCCTCGTCGGCGTGCTCGCCGCCCTCGGGGTCTACTTCCACGCCCTCGGCCCGGCGGGCGCGGGCCTGTTCCGGCTCGGGGCGAAGACGCTCGGGTGGGGGATGGACGTCGTCCCGGCCGGCCTCGTCGTCGGGGGCGCCCTGCTCATCGCCGAGCGGGCGGTGTGGGGCGTCGTCGGCACCCTGGCGTCCCTGCTCGTGCTGGCGCTCGCCTCCTCGGGCCTCGCCGACCTCGCCGGCGGGGCACCGTCCACCTCGGCAACCTGGCCCCGCCTCGGCGGTGCCGGCGGGATCCTCGGCGCTGCCCTCACCGGGACGGTGGCCAAGGGGATCGGCGCCGCCGGGGCCGGTGTGATCGTCGCCGCCCTCTGCTTCGCCACCTGCTGCTGGCTCGTCGGCGCGAGGGTCGCCACGGTGCTGAGGGCCGTCGGCGGCGGCACCGCCCGGGCGGTCTCCCTGGTGGCGGGGGCGGCCCGCGCCGGGGCCGAGCGCCCGCAGGACGACAGCCAGCCCACCGCCCGTCAGGCGGGCCGGCGCCGGCCGGTTGCCGACCCGCCCGCCACGACCGGGGTCTTCGACGGGGCGGCCGAGCTCGAACAGCCCGCCGAGCCGGGCGCCGACGAGGTCGCCGCCGAGGCCGCACCGCTCGAGGCCGAGCCGGCCCCGAGCCTGCAGGTCGCCGGCCTGCTCGGCGGGAGCCGGCCCTCCGAGGAGCCGCCGGGCCGTTCCGAGCAGCTCTCGCTCCCCGTCGGCGGCTCGGGCGGGAGCTTCAAGCTGCCGGCCCTCAAGCTGTTGAAGCGGAGCACCGACCAGGCGCTCGACCGCAAGGAGGTGGAGGCCCGGGGCCGGGTGCTCGAGCAGTCGCTGGCCGCCCACGGCGTCGAGACCCACCTCGTCGGCTTCACCGTCGGGCCGACCGTCACCCGCTTCGAGCTCGAGCTCGGTGCCGGCGTGAAGGTCGCCCGGGTCACCAACCTCGCCAAGGACATCGCCTACGCGATGGCCTCCCCCGACGTCCGCATCCTCGCCCCCATCCCGGGCCGCTCGGCGATCGGGGTCGAGGTCCCGAACCACCAGCGCCAGCTCGTCACGCTCGGCGACGTCCTGTCGAGCACCGAGGCGCGCCGGGCCGTCCACCCCCTCGAGGTGGCCCTCGGCCGGGACATCGCCGGCCGGGCGGTGATGGCGAACCTCTCCGAGATGCCCCACATCCTGATCGCAGGCGCGACGGGGGCCGGCAAGTCGTCGTGCATCAACTCGATCATCACCTCGATCCTCATGCGGGCGACCCCCGACGAGGTGCGCCTCATCCTCGTCGACCCGAA
>JAKACF010000221.1 GCA_021821585.1 Actinomycetes bacterium | reverse complement strand
GAGCGCGCAGCCGACCGCGTCGCCGAAGAGGAAGACGCGCACCTCGACGCCCTCGCGCCGGGCCAGGGACCCGGCGAGGCGAAGGCCGTTGTAGGAGCGCTCGGTGCCATACGGCGGGTCGTTCAACACGACGAGGACGTTCATCGAGATGCTCACTCTCTCTTCGAGGTCTCGGGCACGGAGTGCTCCTCGCGTGCCTGGTGGTAGGCGGTGACGAGGCGGTCGGCGGCGAGGGCGACCGCAGCGCCGGTCGTGTCGCGCCCGAGCGACAGCCGCACCGCAGAAAGGGCGACCTCGGGGGCCACCCCCATAGCGAGCAGCGTCGCCGACGGCGTCTCTTCGCCGGCGTGGCACGCCGAGCCGGTCGAGGCGGCGATGCCCGGCGCCCCGGCGAGGAGGTCCGTTCCGAGCACCCCGGGGAACGAGACGAACAGCGTGTTCGGAATCGCCATGTCGAGGGGGGTGTGGCAGACGAGCCCGGGGACGGCGGCGGAGAGCGCGGCGAGGAGCTCGTCGCGAAGCGCGCCGAGGCGCACAGGGTCGAGGGCGAGGCGGGCGCGGGCGAGCTCGCATGCCGCGCCGAGGGCGACGATGCCCGCCACGTTCTCCGTGCCCGGTCGCAGCCCGCGTTCCTGGCCGGCGCCGGCGAGGACGGGCGAGAGCGGCGTGCCCCGGCGCACGTAGAGCGCCCCGACGCCCTTCGGGGCGTAGCACTTGTGGCCGGCAACGGACAGCAGGTCGACGCCGAGGTCGTCGACCGAGACGGGGACCTTGCCGACCGCCTGGGCGGCGTCGGTGTGGACGACCGACCCGTGGGCCCGGGCGGCGATGGCGAGCTCGGCGACGGGCATGAGGGCGCCGGTCTCGTTCTGGGCGAGCATGACGGTGACGAGCGCCACGTCGTCGCCGAGGGCGGCGAGCGCGGCGTCAAGATCGAGGATCCCTGACGCGGCGATGGGCACACGGGTGAGCGTCCATCCCGAGGCTTCGAGCAGCGCCAAGGGCGCGGTGGTCGCCGGATGCTCGACGGCCGAGGTGACGATCCGGCGTCGCTTGGCCCCTGCCGTGGCGGCGGTGCCGAAGATGGCGAGGTTGTTCGACTCGGTGCCGCCCGAGGTGAAGACGATCTCGTCGGCCGCGGCGCCGATGAGGGCGGCCACCTGCTCCCGGGCCTCCTCGACGGCCCTGCGGGCGGAGCGCCCGAGCGGGTGGTCGCTCGAGGGGTTGCCGTAGGCGGTGCGCAGGTAGGGCAGCATCGCCTCGAGCACCGCGGGCGCGACCGGCGTCGTGGCGTTGTGGTCGAGGTAGACGACCTCGTCGGGCGCCGCGGTGCTCATCGGCGCCGGCCCAGCCTCGTCTCGCTCCCATCCACCGGTGCTGGGGCAGGCGTGCCGCGCCCCGAGCGGCCGGCTGCGGTCGGGGGGCTCGAGGTGGCAGCGGGGCGCTCGGCACCCGTCGTGACGGGGAGGCCGTCCTGGCGCCACTCGGGGAGGCCGTCCTCCAAGCAGCGAGCCCGCAGCCCCCGGGCCCGGAGGGTCGAGACCGCCTCGGGGGCGAGCAGGCAGAGCGGCCCGCGGCAGTAGGCGACGACCTCGAGGTCGGGGTCGAGCTCGCCGAGGCGGGCCTCGAGGTGCTCCAAGGGCAGCGAGATTGCCCCGGGAATGTGGCCGGCCGCGTACTCCTCGGCCGGGCGGACGTCGAGGACGACCACCTCGCCGGACCTGGCGCGCTCGAGCAGCTCGGCACGGCTCACCCGCTCGGCGCTGTCGCTGCCTGCGCCGATGGCGCGAAGGATCTGGTCGACCTCTGCCAGGCGTGCCCTGCCGAGGTCGCCGAGCGCGGTGACGAAGCGGCACACCTCCTCGCCCGCTGCGCGGTAGTAGACGCGCGTTCCCTCCCGGCGGGTCTCGACGAGGCGGGCCTGGCGCATCACCTGCAGGTGTGCAGAGGTCGTCGTGAGCTTGAGCCCCGTCGCCACGGCCAAGGCCTCGACACTGCGCTCGGCCTGGCAGAGCAGGTCGAGCAGCTCGATGCGCTTGGGGTGCACGACCACCTTGCCGATGCGCGCCAGCTGCTCGTAGAGGTCGGCCCGTCCGCCAACTCGACCCTCATATTCCACAGATCTATAGATAACAGAACATTATTGCCCGCGCAAGCCGCTCCTCCGAGGCTCCCGCGCTCCTACCTATGTAAGACACCTATACTTGGGTGACGATGAGGGTCGACCGCCAGCCACGGTGCCGCTGCCGGGTCGGCCCGGGCCGCTTCGAGGTCCGGGCACGCATCGAGCGCTTCGCCGAGCCGGCCGTGCTGCTGTTGCTGGCTGAGCGTCCGAGCCACGGGTACCAGCTCGCGGAGGATCTCGAAGGGCTGCTCGACGAGGGCCGGGTCGACTTCGGCAACCTCTACCGGCTGCTACGTGCCCTGGAGGAGGAGGGCCTCGTCGCCTCGACGTGGAGCGAGGAGGCCCCCGGGCCCCAAAAGCGCGTCTACGAGCTCACCGGCGAGGGCGCCGCCCTGCTCGACGCCTGGGCGGCGTCACTTCGAGCCCGAAGCGAGCGGATCGGGGCGCTCCTCGCCCGCTACGAGGCCCTCGGTGCACCGGCCCAACCCAGGGACACCCGGAGCGGCGAGATGCACCAGGAACGTGACCCAAGTGACGACCAAGGAGGAGAGCCATGATGAGGACGATGGGACGAGACGACGTCGAGCGCGGCCCGCGGGGCCGTGGTCGAGGCTGCTGCGGCGGCGCGGGTTGCTGCGGCGGCCACGGGCGAGATCCGCACCTCGAGCGTGAGGAGGAGACGGCGAGCCGGCGGCGGGTGCTCGAGGAGCGCCAGCGTGACCTCGAGGAGGCGCTCGCCGAGGTGACGAGCGAGCTTTCCGACCTCGGCGCCGAGCGTCACTGAGGAGGCGGGACCGACGGGCGCGCCACGGCCGGGGGTCTCGGCCTTCGATGAGCTCGCCGCCCGCTACGACGCCTGGTACGACAGCGCGCCCGGGCGGCTGCTCTTCGCCCTCGAGCTCGCCTGCCTGCGCCCGCTCATCCCCCCGGGCCCCGGTCCCCGCCTCGAGGCCGGCGTCGGATCGGGGCGCTTTGCCGCCGCGCTCGGCCTCGAGGTCGGACTCGATCCTGCTCGGGCGCCGCTCCGCCTGGCAGCCAGGCGCGCCGTCGCCGTCGTCCAGGGCGCCGGAGAGCACCTGCCGTTCGGTGACGGCACCTTTGCTGGCGTGGTCTTCGTCGTCACGCTCTGCTTCGCCGACGACTCGGCCGCGCTCCTCTCCGAGGCGAGGCGGGTCCTCGCCCCCTCGGGCCGCCTCGTCGTCGGCGTCGTCCCGCTCGACAGCGCCTGGGGCCGCCGCTACGAAGCGCAAGGACGCGCCGGTCACCCCTTCTACCGAGGCGCCCGGTTCCTCACCCTCGCCGAGCACCGCCGCATGTTCACCGGTGCCGGCTTCACGATCACCGGGGCCTACTCCACCCTCACCCAGGCCCCGAGCGACGAGCCAATGTGGGAGCAGGCGCACGAGGGCGCGGTGCCCGGCGCCGGGTTCGTCGCCTTCGAGGCGAGGCCGTAGCTACCGGTTCACGGGGCAGGGATGTCTGTGTACCTGCTGCTGGCGACGGTGCGCTCTTCGAGGCCCGCCCCTCGCCGGGCATCATCGGGCTCACACCGCCTCGACGACTGCAGCGGCACCGTCGACGTCCGGCTTGTGACGGCTGCCGACGCTGAGCAACGCTTGGATGAGCAGCTGGGGTCGTCCCCACAGCGAGTTGGCGAAGATGGAGGTGACGCTCACGGCCATGGCGGCCATCGCCCACACGGGGTGGAGCAGCCCCGTGGCGGCGATGGGGATGCCGATGCCGTTGAAGGTGAAGGCGAGCGCCACGTTCTGGCGGGTCTTTCGGTAGCTGCGCCGGGAGGTCTCCCGGGCTGCGAGCACCGAGGTGAGCCGGCTGTTCAAGATGATGACATCCGCGGACTCCATGGCGATGTCGGCACCTCCGCCCATGGCCACCCCGACGTCTGCTTGCATGAGAGCGGGCGCGTCGTTGATCCCGTCGCCTACCATCGCGACGCGTCCCGATCGCTGCAGTTGGCGGACGATGTCGGCCTTCTCTCCTGGGAGCACGCCGGCGTGGACCTCTTCGACGCCGGCGTGCGCCGCCATCTGGGCGGCGGCCCGGGGGTTGTCACCCGTGAGGAGCACCGCGGTGACGCCGGCCGCCTCGAGCCGTGCCACCGCGTCCGGTGCGTCGGCACGCAGCTCGTCTCCGAGCGCGAGCGCGCCCAGCAGCACGCCGTCCGCGCCGACAGCGACCACGGTGCGTCCGGTCTCTTCGAGCGCCTCGATCCGTTCGGCGAGCGGCCCGGCGTCGATGCCGTGCTCGGCGAGGAGCGCCGTTCTTCCCACCACGACGTGTTGGCGGCCGACCGTTGCGGTGACGCCTCTGCCCGTTGCCGAGGCGAAGTCGGCAGCCGAGGACAGCGGTAGGTCGCGCTCGATTGCGGCTTCGACGATGGCCCGTGCCAAGGGGTGCTCGGCGGGTGCCTCTGCGGCCGCCGCGAGCGCGAGGACCTCGTCCTCGGACGCCCCTGTGGCGGCGAGGACCTCTCGGAGGGCGGGGCGGCCCTCGGTGAGCGTGCCAGTCTTGTCGAACACGACGGTCGTCACCTGGCGGAAGGCCTGGAACGCCTCGCCGGTGCGCATGAGGATCCCCTGGTCGGCGGCCTCTCCCGCGCCTCGCACGATGGAGAGCGGCGCGGCGATCCCGACCGCGCACGGGTAGCCCATCACGAGCACCGACAGCGCGGCGAACGCCGCCCGCTCGATGTCGACCGAGCCGGTCGCCGCCCAGCTGCCGAGGATCCAGCCGACGAGCGCGAGGGCTGAGATGGAGAGCACGCTCGGGGTGTAGACGCGAAGGATCCGGTCGACCAGGTGCAAGATGCCGGGCTTGAGTGCCCTGGCGTCTTCGACCGAGCGCACCACCTGGGAGAGGAAGCTCCCCTCGCCGACCGTGGTCACCTCGACGAGGAGCGACCCGG
>JAKACF010000006.1 GCA_021821585.1 Actinomycetes bacterium | reverse complement strand
CCTTCGTCGGCCTGGCGATCAAGGACGAGGAGTCGGTCGGCTCCTTCGGCCTCGTCTGGCTGTTCCCGCTCACCTTCGTGAGCGCCGCCTTCGTGCCGGTCTCCTCCATGCCGGGATGGCTCCAGGCCTTCGCCAAGAACCAGCCGGTCACGATCGTCATCAACGAGATGCGAAGCCTGGCCCTCGGCGGGCCCCTCGCGCTGCACGCGTGGCAGAGCGCGCTCTGGCTGGCCGCGATCGTGGCGGTCTTCGTGCCCCTCGCCGTCCGGGCCTACCGGCGGGCCACCTAGGAAGGCGCGAGCGCCCGCCGCGAGCCTCCCGCTTCGGGCGGGGCGTCGGGGGTGCGCCGCCGGGCGACGCAGCCGGGCGGCGTCAGAGCAGGTGGTAGCCGGGAACGCGCTCGTGCGCCGAGTCGAGGTAGACCTTGGCCTCCGGCGGCTGGCGGAAGCGACCGTGGCTCCAGCGAATCTCGACGTGGCCCTGTACGGCCTCCTGCGCGCCGTCGCTGCGCCGCTCGCACAGCGCCCTCCAGGCGATCCTCGGCTGGCCCGCCTGTTCGGCCTCGACCTCGAGGCTCGACAGCCGGAACGATCGCCGCCAGTCCCACGGCGTGTCGATCCTCAGGCGGACCGGGCCGGCCGGGCTCGAGCCGAGGACGAAGTAGGGCACCGAGCCGATCCGGAGCAGCCGCCAGAGCACCGTCTCGGCGCTCGATCGGGCGATGTTCCGCCGCCAGATGTCGGCCGTGCGCTCGGCGACGGCGCAGCACATCCGGCCGTAGGCCTCCTCGGCACCGCTCGGCCAGCCGGCCGAGAGGCTCGCCGCGAGCTGGCGGCGGTGTGCCGGGCCGAGGCTCATGGCGAACATCGGCAGGCCCGCCGCGTCGCTCGCGTCGAGGCAGGCCTCGTACAGCTCCTGGTACTCCTCCGCAGCCGTCCGGGCGTACCAGTCCCTGGCGTCGCCCACCGGGGCGTTCGACAGCAGTCCCTCGACGAGGCGTGCCGGGCTCGGGTTGTGCAGGATGCGCGACTGGTACTTGCAGCTGACGAGGTAGACGTGGTCGATCCGAAGGTCGGCCGGCACGACCTCGTCACCTGGCGGCCGGCGCCCACCGGTCCACTCGACCCGCCGGGGCCTGCGGCCGGCCAGGGCGTCGCCGGCGAGGAGGAAGGCCCGCCCGTTCGCCCAGCCCTGGCGGAACTCCTCGGCGTGGCCGCCCTCGAGGAAGAGCCGCACCAGCCGGGTCCACTCATCGGGGACGAGGCCCGAGAAGGCCGGCGGCGGGAGGAGAGCGCCCATGATCTGCTCGAGCGACGCTCCGGTGGCGCCGAGCCCCGTCGAGAGCTCGGTGACGAAGGTCCGGTCGGACGGCACGCCTCAGCGAGGGTCGCGGCCGGCCTCGGCGTACCGGCAGAGACGCTCGCGATCGGTGTCGCTCAAGAGCTCCACGACGTCGAAGACGGCGCCCGACGGCCCCCTGAGGGCGTCGAGGGCGAGGCGCCCGGTGCTGTTGCGGGCGGGGACGTCGGTCGTGAGCAGGACGAGGGCGGCGTCGGGATCGCTCGCATGGAGCACCGCCGCCCGGCCGAGGGCGCGCCAGAGCAGGTCGGCGCGCCTCAGGCCAGCCCTCGTGGCGGTGAAGGCACCGGAGAGGTCGAAGGCCCACCTGCCGCCGGTGCGGTCGCGGGCGGTGAAGTGCAGTTCGAGACCGGCGCCGGGCACCTTCACGTCTCTGCGCACATCGAGGAAGCCGACCTCGCGCAGGAGGAGCTCGGCAAGCTCCCGTGCGAGGCGGCCTTCGGTCACGCCGCGGGCGAAGTCCTCTTCGCCCTCGCCCTCCGAGCGCCCGGCGGGCAGTCGGACCGCCGGCCGGCCGCCTCCCTCCCGGTCGAGACGGCGTCGCTCGTCCGCCACCCGACGGCGGGCCTGGTCGCAGTAGCTCGCGTCGGTGTCGAAGCCGACGAAGTGGCGACCGCTCCGGAGCGCCGCGATGGCGGTCGTGCCCGAGCCCATGAAGGGGTCGAGGACGACGTCGCCCTCGTAGGTGTAGAGGTCGATCAGCCGCGCCGGCAGGCCGACGGGGAACGGGGCCGGGTGGTTCACCCGCGTGGCGCTCTCGGGCGGGAGCTCCCACAGGTCCGTGGTCGCCTCGAGGAACTCGTCCCGGCCGATGGTCGCCGCCGACGGCAACCCGCGCCGGCTGCGCTCCTCCGGCCTGAGCGCCCGGTCGAAGCGGCCCTTGCTCGCGATGACGATGCGCTCGGTCACGTCCCGGAGCACGGGGTTGCTCGGGCGCTGGAAGGTCCCCCAGGCGCACGAGCCACCGGCCGCCCTCCCCTTCCACCAGACCACCTCGCCCCGCAGCAGCAGGCCGAGCTCCTGCAGGATCGAGGTCACGTCGCCGGCGAGCGACCGGTACGGGCGCCGGCCCAGGTTGGCGACGTTGACGGCGATGCGGCCCCCTGGCTCGAGCACCCGCTTGCACTCAGAGAAGACGTCGCGCAACAAAGCGAGGTACTCGAAGTAGCTCCCCGGCACGCCGTTGTGCCCGAGGCTCTCCTCGTACTCCTTGCCGGCGAAGTACGGCGGGGAGGTGACGACGAGTCCGACCGAGCTCGCCTCGAGGGCGCCCATCGCGCGGGCGTCCCCGTGGTAGATGACGTCGAGGGCGCTCGGGCGGACGACGACGTCGTCGGCGCTCAGCTCGGGCGGGACGAAGCGCTCGTAGAAGGCCGAGGCGTCGTGGCTCTCGCGCCGGGAGGAGCCGAAGCGGGCCGTCGAGGTCGGGCGGCGGACGCGGGGGCGGGAGGGCTGCGAGGCGGTGTCGAGGCTCACGACGGGGAGTCCCCGGGGGGGAGCTTGGCGAGGAACTCCTCGACAGCACGGGTGACGAGGAAGTTGACCGACACGTCGCGGGCGCGGGCGGCCGCGTGGAGCGCCTCCCGCAGCGACACCGGAAGGCGGATGGCGGTCGCCATCCGCGGCTCGTCGGAACACCTCGGTCTGGCCATGCCGAGACCATAACGATGGGCTGTCGCGAGGGGGTGGATAGTGCGCGCGTTAATGCGCAGCGGTCCGGCTGGCCCGCCGCCCGGAGCAAGTACAGCTAGCCAAAAGCGCTGGTCAGACCGGCAACTGCCAAAAAAATCGCAGTGGCATAGGCAAACGGCGATCCGCCGACTATCTTACGGCCAGGCGTAGTCCAGATGACGACTGCGTGACAACCGACCCGAAAGGGGGCCCATATGCGGGCACTGAGCAAGGGCGCACGCGCCGGAGCAGCGGTCGCCGCAGGCGCGCTGGTTCTCGCCGCCTGTGGGAGCGGGAGCGGTAGCGGCGGCGGAGGGGGAGGCGGCAGCAGCTCGAGCGCCTTCAACGCGCCGGGCGGCTACGGCAAGCTCCCGACACAGTCCGGCACACCGAAGAAGGGCGGCGTCGTCACCATCGCCGAGTCGCCCGGTGCCGGCCCGAACTACATCTTCCCGATCACGCCGGCCGCCAACGAGTCGGTCTACACGATCTACCAGTTCCAGTACTACATGTGGCGCCCGCTGTGGTGGGCCCCGAAGGGCGCGACGCCGACCATCGACTTCTCCCAGTCCATGGCCAACGCCCCGGTCTTCTCGGACAACAACAAGACCATCACCATCCACATGAAGTCAGGCTGGAAGTGGTCCGACGGGACGCCGGTGACCTCGAAGGACGTCGCCTTCGACCTCTGGCTCACCAAGGCGGCCGTCAAGATCAGCCCGGCCAACGACGGGAACTACACCCCGGGCCTCTACCCGGACTTCATCACGTCGATCCAGACGCCGAACGCCTCGACGGTCGTGCTCAAGATCAACAAGACCTACAACCAGAACTTCATGTTCTACAACCAGCTGGGCCAGATCGTCCCGCTGCCGGCGCAGGCCTGGTCGAAGACGAGCGCCACCGGCAAGACCATCCCGTTCGACAACATGACGAACGCGAAGTCGATCTACAAGTTCCTGAACGCCCAGTCGGGCAAGCTGGCCACGTACGCCACGAACCCGCTCTGGCAGGTCGTGGACGGTCCGTTCAAGCTGAAGACCTTCGACCCGTCGACCGACGCCAACACCCTTGTGGCGAACCCCGCCTACGGCGGCCCGGTGAAGCCCAAGATCGCCGGCATCAGTGACGTCGCCTTCACCTCGACGAGCGCCGAGTTCAACCAGCTGCTGAGCGGCAACCTCGACGTCGGCTTCGTGGACTTCAGCGACCTGCCACAGGTCAACACCCTGAAGGCGAAGGGCTACAACGTCTGGGGCTACCCGGACTTCGGGTTCTCCTACATCGGCTACAACTTCAAGGACCCGACGGGCGACTTCAACAACATCATCTCGCAGCTCTATATCCGGCAGGCGCTGGCGCACCTGCAGGACGAGTCGGCGGTGATCCAGTCCAAGGGCGTGTTCGACGGCGCCGCCGGGGCGGCGTACGGCCCGGTCCCGGCTGTCCCGAAGAGCCCGTTCGCACCGGCGAACGCCCTTACGAACCCGTACCCGTTCAGCATCTCGGCAGCCAAGAACCTCTTGACGAGCCACGGCTGGCACGTCGTCCCCGGTGGCACCACCACCTGCCAGAAGCCCGGGACGGCCTCGGACGAGTGCGGCGCCGGCATCCCGAAGGGGACGGCGCTCACCTGGAACCTCATCTACGGCAACTCGCCGGCTGTCATCGGTGCGCAGGATGAGATCTGGGCGTCCAACGCCAAGAAGGTCGGGATCACGATCAACCTGAGCTCGAAGACCTTCAACTACATCATCTCGAACCTGTCGGACGTCTCGAACCCCTCGAACGACAAGATCTGGGCGATGCAGGACTTCGGCGGCTTCACCAACAGCCTCTACCCGACGACGAACCAGCTGTTCAACACCTCCGGCTCGTTCAACTTCGGCGGCTTCTCGAACCCGCAGATCGACAAGGCGATCCAGAACTCGATCAGCTCGCTCGACAACACCGCCGTCCAGAAGGAGATCGGCCTCGTCACGGCACAGCAGCCGGGCCTGTTCCAGCCGAACGCCGACCTCGTGTTCGCCTTCAAGAACACCCTCTCCGGCCCGCCGGCGAGCTTCGCCGACGCCTCCCAGTACCAGTTCTCACCGGAGTACTGGTACTTCAAGAAGTAACGAAGTAATCCGCACGACTCGGGAAGGATGCGAAACCGGGCCCACCGGCCCGGCCTAGCATCCTTCCCGAGCGGGTTCCCAGGGGAGGTGCGCCAGGAGCGTGACTGCTTATCTCATCCGTCGCCTGGTCACGTCGCTCGTTGTCATCCTCGGCATCGCGCTCGTGACCTTTCTCATGACCCACATCATCGCCCCCTCTCCCGGGCGGGCGATCCTCGGTGACCGTGCCAGCCGGGCCGCCGTCAACGCCTTCAACGCCGCACACGGCTACGACCGCCCCGTCTGGGTCCAGTTCGGCAGCTACCTCTGGCAGCTCGTCCACGGGAACCTCGGCTACTCCTACAAGCTCAACCAGACGGTCGACTCGCTCATCGCCGAGAACGCCCCCCACAGCATGTGGCTGAGCGGCATCTCGGTCTTTCTGAGCATCGTGATCGCCATCCCGCTCGGGATCTTCCAGGCGGTGAAGCGCAACTCGATCGCCGACCAGACCATCACGGCGGCCGCCTTCACCGCCTACTCGATGCCGCAAAACTTCCTCGGCATCCTCCTCATCGGCTTCCTCGCCATCCAGTGGCACCTCTTCCCGGCCGAGGCCAGCCAGAGCGAGCGGATCATCCCGTACATCTTCGCCTTCCACGCGAACTTCCTGCCGATCGCGACGCTCACCATCACGGCGGTCGCCGGCTACTCCCGCTACATGCGCTCAGCCGGGCTCGATGCCCTGGCCCAGGACTACATCCGCCTCGCGAGGGCCAAGGGCCTCACCGAGCCGGCAGTCCTCCGGCGACACCTGCTCCGCAACGCCATCCTTCCCATGATCACCCTGATCGGCCTGTCGATCCCCCTGCTGCTCGCCGGCAACCTCGTCGTCGAGTACCTGTACAACTCCCACGGCCTCGGCCTGCTGTTCATCAACGAGCTCGGCAACGAGGACTTCCCGACCGTCATCGCGCTGACGCTGCTCGGAGGCATCGCGACCGTCGTCGGCAACTTCGTCGCCGACGTCGCGCTGACCGTGGCCGACCCGCGGATCCGGATCAACTGAGGAGGCCGCGATGACCGTCAGCATCGGTGAGATCTATGAGGAGATCCAGCCCTCCGACGTCGCCCCGGAGGGAGGTCAGGTCCACGGGCCGAGGGCCGGCTGGAAGCTCGCGCTCTCCTCGTTCGTCGAGAACCGGCTCGCCGTCGCCGGCGCGGCGATCGTCGTGTTCTTCATCCTGTTCTCCTTCGTCGGGCCGCTCATCTACCACACCAACCAGAACTCGACGAACCCGATCGACGCCTTCCTACCACCGAGCGGCGCCCATCTGTTCGGCACGGACAGCAACGGCTTCGACGAGCTCGGCCGCATGATGAAGGGCGGACAGGCCGCCCTCGAGATCGGCTTCTTCGCCTCGCTCATCGCGACGGTCATCGGCACCCTCGTCGGTGCCGTGGCGGGACTGCTCGGAGGCGTCGTCGACGCCTTTCTGATGCGCATCGTCGACGTCATGTTGTCGATCCCGCTGCTGTTCGTCATCCTCATCGTCGGCGACCGCTACAACGGCGCCACGGTCTTCAGCCTCTCGATCATCATCGGGATCTTCTCCTGGCTCGTCTCGGCCCGTCTCGTGAGAGGGGAGGTCCTCTCGCTCCGGGTCCGGGACTTCGTCTTCGCCTCCCGCACGATGGGGGCGAGCCGCCGGCACCTCATCTACAAGCACCTCATCCCGAACGCGCTCGGCGTCGTGATCGTCAACATCACGTTCCAGGTCGCCGACACGATCAACCTGCTCGCCATCCTCGGCTTCCTCGGCTACGGCCTCAACTACCCCCAGGTGAGCTGGGGGGACATGCTCTCGAACGCCCTCAACTACCTGTCCGACGGGTACTGGTGGGTCGTCTACCCGGTCGGGGTCTGCCTCGTCCTCGTCGTGATGGCCTTCAACTTCATCGGTGACGCGCTGCGCGACACTGTCGACGTCCGCCTCAGGCGGCGCTGAGCCCGGAAGGATCCGAAGCGGGAATGGAACCGGTCCTCGAGATCAACGACCTGTCGACCCACATCCAGCTCTCGCGGTCGGTCGTCCAGGCGGTGGGCAACATCTCGATGTCGATCGCCCCGGGCGAGACGCTCGGCCTCGTCGGCGAGTCCGGCTGCGGCAAGTCGATGACAGGGCTCTCGATCATGAGGTTGCTCCCGAACGGGGGCAAGGTCGTCGGAGGCTCGATCAAGCTCTCGGGCGTCGAGCTCACCAAGCTGAGCGACGCCGACATACGCGACGTCCGCGGCAACGAGGTGGCGATGATCTTCCAGGACTCGCTCACCTCGCTCAACCCGACGATGAACATCGGGCGTCAGATCGCCGAGCAGGTGCGAAAGCACCGGCACGTCTCCAGGGCCGAGGCCCTCGAGCGGGCCGCCGAGGCGCTCTCCATCGTCGGCTTCCCGAACTCGAAGGAGCGGCTCGACAACTTCCCCCACCAGCTCTCGGGCGGCCAGCGCCAGCGGGTGATGATCGCCATCGCGCTCTCGTGCGATCCCAAGCTGCTCATCGCCGACGAGCCGACCACGGCCCTCGACGTCACGATCCAGGCTCAGATCCTCGGCCTGCTCGACGACCTGAAGCAACGGCTCGGCATGGCCGTCCTGCTCGTCACCCACGACATGGGCGTCGTCGCAGGCCGGGCCGACCGGGTGAACGTCATGTACGCCGGCCGCATCGTGGAGAGCGCTCCGACCCCCGAGCTGTTCGCCCACATGCACCACCCCTACACCCAGGCGCTGCTCGGGTCGATCCCGCTCCTCACCCAGGACCGCTCCGAGCGGCTCTTCAGCATCCCGGGCATCCCGCCCGACCTGACCGACCCGCCACCGGGTTGCCGCTTCGCCCCGCGCTGCAGCCGGGCGACCGACCAGTGCCGGACCGAGGAGCCGGCGCTCGAACCGGCGTCGAACGACCACCACTTCGCCTGCTGGCACCCCGTCGACGGCCCCATCGTCCGTGCCACCATCGCCGTCGACGGGACGGCTCCGGCTCCGGCCGGAGCGGGCGAGGCCGACGCCGCCGACGCCGCGCCGGAGGCCGTGCCCGCCCACAACGGGTCGGCCGCCGAGCCGGCCTTCGGCGCCCGGGGCTGGCAGGCGGGCGAGGGCGACGACCGGCTGCTCGTCGTGGACGACGTCGTCCGGGAGTACCCGGTGACCTCCGGCATGGTCCTGCAGCGCAAGGTCGCCTCGGTGAAGGCCGTGAGCGGTGTCTCGTTCACCGTCGGCCGCGGGGAGACCTTCGGCCTCGTCGGCGAGTCGGGCTGTGGCAAGACGACGCTCGGGAAGGTCATCGTCGGCCTCGAGAAGGCGGACCGGGGCAGCGTGGCGCTGCGCGGGACCGACGTCACCGGCCTGCGCGACCGGCAGCTCCGCCGCTTCCGCAAGGACCTGCAGATGATGTTCCAGGACCCGATCGCCTCGCTCGACCCCCGCATGCGTGTCGGCGCGATCCTGCGCGAGCCGATGAAGATCCAGGGCATCGGCAGCAAGCGTCAGCAGGACAAGGTGATCGCCGACCTGCTCGGCGAGGTCGGGCTCCCGGTCAACGCCGTCGAGCGGTTCCCGCACGAGTTCTCGGGCGGCCAGCGCCAGCGGATCGGACTGGCCCGGGCGCTCACCTTGAACCCTCAGGTGATCGTGGCCGACGAGCCGGTCAGCGCGCTCGACGTCTCCATCCGCTCGCAGGTCCTCAACCTGATGAAGCGCCTGCAGGAGTCCCACGGGATCACCTACGTCGTGATCTCGCACGACCTCGCCGTGGTCAAGTTCCTCGCCGACCGCATCGGCGTCATGTACCTCGGCAAGCTGGTCGAAGTGGGCACGGGCGAGGACATCTACCTCCGGCCGGTCCACCACTACACCGCCGGCCTCATCGCCACGGTTCCCGAGCCGGATCCCATGCGGGAGAAGTCGAAGAGGGAGATCGGGATCAAGGGCGAGCTCCCGAGCCCGGTCACTCCCCCCTCGGGCTGCCGCTTCAGGACCCGCTGCCCGGCCGCACAGCAGCTCTGCGCCGAGGAGGAGCCCCCGTTCCGCCTCTTCCACACCGGCCACCTCGCCGCCTGTCACTTCCCGCTGCAGGAGCCGATCGACGCCGGCGACCCGCGCACCGCCGAGGCGGGCACCTCGTCGACGACCGCCGGGTCGTGAGCCGCCGGCCCCGACCGGCCACCGGCGGTCAGGAGACGCGGGCCGAGCCGTGACGAGCGGGGCCGGGGGCGGCGACCGCACCGACTACTCGAGCTACCTGCTCATCGACGACCTGCTCCGCCTCCAGCGTCCGCTGACGGAGGGGGCTGACGACGAGATGCTGTTCATCGTCGTCCACCAGGCCTACGAGCTGTGGTTCAAGCTGCTCCTGCACGAGCTCGAGCTCGCCCGCGACCGCCTGCTCGAGGGTGCGTGCTGGCTCGCCACGCCCCGCCTCCGACGTGCGGTCGCGATCGACGAGCTGCTCCTCGGGCAGCTGAAGGTGCTCGAGACGATGAGCCCGGAGGGCTTCCTCGCCTTCCGCGACCCGCTCGCACCGGCGTCCGGCTTCCAGTCCGTGCAGTTCCGCGAGATCGAGCTGTTGAGCGGGGGAGGCGGCCCGCCCACCGGCGGCCCGCACGCCGCGGGCGAGGCGGCCGACCGGCTCGCCCGCCGGCGGGGCGAGCCCACCCTCTGGGAGGCGACGCTCGGTTCCCTCGCCGCCCACGACCTGCTGGCGAGGACGGCCGGCCCCGGGGAACCGGCTGGTCTGCGACAGGCGGTCGCCGCGATCTACGAGTCGCACGACGACCCGGTCCGCGCCCACTTCCACGAGCTGTTCGAGCTGCTGGTCGACCACGACGAGGCGCTGGCACGCTGGCGCCACCACCACATGATGATGGCGGCACGCGAGATCGGGCGGCGACCTGGCACGGGCGGCTCACCCGGCGTCGCCTACCTGGAGCAGACGGTTCCCCAGCGCTTCTACCCGGTCCTGTGGGAGATCCGTTCCGACCTCGGCTGAGAAGGCCGCGGCCGCCGCGTCTCGACAGCGCCGCGATACTGGAGTCCAGTCGACGGGAGGTGACCACATGGACGACCACGACCTCGTGCGCCAGGTCGACGAGCTCGCCGGCGAGGAACGTGCCCTGCGCCTCAAGGCCGGCACCGGCCGCCCCCTCGGTCCCGAGGACCGCGAGCGCCTGGCGGAGATCCAGGTGAGGATCGATCAGCTGTGGGACCTCATCCGTCAGCGACGAGCCCGCGAGGAGGTCGGGCTCGATCCCGACGAGGTGCACGAGCGCTCCCCGGAGATCGTCGAGGGCTACGAGCAGTAGCCGTCTGCGACAATGGAGGGGTGAGCGCGCTCCCGCCTGCCGGTTGGTACCCGGACCCCTCCGGCGCCTCGTCGCTCCGGTGGTGGGACGGGAAGGGCTGGACCCCGCACGTGCGCGACGACGGGCCCACCGGCGCCGAGGTGGGCCCGAGCGTCTTCGTGCCCTCCGCCGGCCAGGTGGCCACCAAGGGCGTCTCGGCCCCCTGGCTCGCCCGGTCCGAGGGGGCGGTACCACCGGTGCCGGCGAGCGTCGGGCAGCCGGCCGGGAGGCGACTCCGCCTCGGGACGAGGCGCGCCGTCGGTGCCTTCCGCTACCGCAACGCCGTCTCGCTCAGCGCCATCGGGCTCGCCCTCGCCTACGTCGCCATCGCCTTCGTCGTGCACTTCCTCATCCTCGGCTTCGTGCCGGCCCTCGTCGCGGTCCGCGCCCTGCGCCGGCGCGAGCCGCTCGCGCCGCTCGCGATCCTCGTCGCCGTCATCCCCTTCGCCCTCTTCTTCGTCCGGCTGCACTGACCGCCTGCGCCCCTCAGGCGCGTGCGGTCCCGGCGCTCGCGAGCAGGGCGGACGGCTCGATCTCGCCGTAGCGGACGATCGGTTCGAAGAGGTCGAGCACGGTGCGGTCGGGGTCGGTGATGCCCCGCAGCGGTCGTGAGTCGAGGCGTCGGGCCGTGAACCGTCGGGCGATCGCCGCCTTGCGGGCGTTGCCCGAACGGTCGAGGTCGAAGGCCGCCTCCTCGCAGAGCAGGGCCGCCTCGAGGGTGTCCGCCATCAGGTAGGAGAAGCGGCGCAGCTGCAGCAGGGCGAGGTCCTCCGGGACCGACTGGAGGTAGGCGATCGCCTCCACGAGCTGCTCCCGGGCGGTCCGAACCGCCGAGGAGGGGGCCTCGAGGAGCCGTCCGGCCGGGGCGGCCGCCTCGAGCGCCCGGTCGACACGGCGCAGCACCGCCTGCTCGGCCCCAGAGGACCGCATCGCCCGGCGGACGTCGATGGCGCAGATGTTCTCGGTGCCTTCCCAGATCGTGTGGCACTGGGCGTCGCGAAGCTGCCTGGCGAGCGGCCAGTCGTTCATGTACCCGTTGCCCCCGAGCACCTCGAGGGCCTGGATCGTCGACTCGAGGCCGATGCGGCAGGAGCGGATCTTCGAGAGCGGGATGGCGATCCGCCGGAGCAGCGCACCCTCCTCCGCCGAGGGGGCCGACCGGGTGGCCGCCGCGCACTCGAAGGAGAGGGCGAGGCCGGCCTCGAGGTCGACGAGCAGGTCGACGAGGGTCTCCCGGACGAGCGGGTAGGCGTCGATCCGCTTGCCGAACTGCTCCCGGTGGGCAGCGTAGATCGCCGCCTCGAGGAAGGAGCGGCGGTGGATCCCGAGGCTCATGAGCGCCACACCGAACCGGCTGCCGTTCACCATCTCCATCATCCGGTTGATCCCCTTGCCGTCCCTCGCCGCGTCGAGCGGAGGCGCCGTCCCGTCGGAGGCCGGGACCGAGCCGGCGAGGAAGGCGAGCGAGCCCTCGAGGGTCACCTCGGCGGTCGGGACGCCGACGGTCCCGAGCTTCGGCTTCAGCCGCTTCACGGTGAAGCCGTTCGGGCTGCCGTCGTCGAGGTGCCTCGGCACGATGAAGGTGGCGAGCCCCCGGCTGCCGGCCGGGGCGCCGTCGGGGCGTGCCAGGACGATGAACACGTCCGCGTCGACGTTCGAGCAGAAGTGCTTCTCGCCGAACAGCCGCCACTCCGAGCCGTCCTGCATGGCGCGCGTCGTGTTCGCCCCGACGTCGCTCCCGCCCTGGCGCTCGGTGAGGAACATCCCGCCTTCGAAGGAGTGCTCCGGGTCGAGCGAGGTGAGCCGGGCGAGGAGGGCGTCGCGGACCTGCCCGGGGGCGTAGCGCTCGACGATGTCGGCCGCCCCGCTCGTCATCCCGAGCGCGCAGTAGGCGGCCGTCTCTGCCTGGGAGACGAGGTAGGAGGTGGCCGCCGTCACGACCGCCGGGACGGGACGGCCGACCTTGGCCTCGAGGCCGCCGGCGAAGCCGGCACGGACCAGATCGGCCTTGTTCTCGAGCCAGCCCGGGTGGTGGACGACCCGGCCCGCGTCGGCTCCCCATGCGTCGTAGCGCTCGAGGACGGGCCCGTGCCGGTCGGTCACCTCGGCCCGTGGGGCGATCCGCCTCCCGACGAGGGCGCCGTACTCGGAGACGACCTCCTCGGCGAGGAGCCGGTCCTCCTCCTCGGGGAGCGTCTTGTCGAGCAGGAAGCGGAGGTTGGGGTCGACGGCGTACCAGTCGAGACCGATAGCCTGGCCGTACTCGGCGTAGTCGGGCAGCATCACGTCCTCCTCGAGAAGGATCATCCCACCGGGGGCGGGCAAGAGCCATCTCAGGCGTCACGGCGTCGGCCGGAGGGCCGGTCAAGTGGCGATGTCCCTGTTTGCGGCCCCTCCCGGAGGGTATTCAAGTTCGCGAGAGATAATCGCAATACGATGTACCTCCGGGTTCCGGCCGGTCGTCCATGCCGCAGTGCCGTCCGTCGCCTCGGGGGAGGGAGGTGGAGCCATGAGTCACTCCTTCGCCAGCCGGTCGCTCAGGCACGAGACCAGGGCGCTGCTCGAGTCCCTCGGGAACAGTCCGTCGTCGGTCGCAGGCTCGCTCGCCACCCTCGGCATCACAGGGGCGCAGCGGGACCCGGGAAGCTGCGTCATCGCCGGCTTCCTCTCGGCCATCGTCGGAGCCGAGCGCCGCGTCGAGCGGATCGAGGTCTTCCGCAGAGTGGTCGTCGTCACGCGGCGGAGCCCGGCGCGCTGGACCATCGTGAAGTTGCCCGAGACCGTGCGGCTCTTCGTCGCCGCCTTCGACTCGGGCCTGTACCCCTCGCTCGTGCGCGGCTCCGAGCGGCACGCCGAGGAGCCGGTCCCGGGGGCGAGCTGATCAGCTCCCGGTGTCGCCGGCTCCGTCCGTCGCCTCCGCCGGATCCGGGCACGTCCCATCTTGAGCAGGGCTCCGGGTCGTCGACGGGACCCCTCCGAGAGGCCCCGAGCGGACGCGCCGCAGGGTGAGCACGCGCTCGGCGCGCCGCTCCTCCTCGAGGAGCTTCTGACGAGCCTCGAGCAGGTCGAACTGGGTCACGAGCCCCTCGAGGCGGGTGGGGTCGGCCCGGTCGACGACGGGGACGGCGCCGAGCCCGAGGGCCGCCATCCGGTCGGCGACGGTGCGGAGGATCTCGTCGGGGTGGGCGACGGTGAACGAGCCCACCATCTGCGCCCTCACGGTCGACCCGTCGCTGCGCCCGGCGAGCACCCTCGACCAGGGCAGGACGCCGACGACACGGCCCTTGGAGTCGAGCACCGGGTAGAGCCGCTGGCGGCGTTCCGGCGAGCCCTCGGGGAGAGCGCCGTGCAGCTCGGCGAGGGACAGCCCGGGCTCCACGGTGTACACGTCGGTGTCCATCACCTCCCTCACGAAGGTGGCCTCGAGCGGGTCGACGGCGTACTCGCGCATGACGTGGAAGCCGCGTCTCGCGACCTTCTCGGTGAGGATCGAGCGCTTGAGGACGAGGACGCTCACGAGATGGGAGATCGTTGCCGCCACGAGCAGGGCGAGGAGGCTGTTGGCGTCGTGGGTCAGCTCGAAGGCGAAGACGATCGCCGTGAAGGGCGACCGCGTCACCCCGCCGAGCGAGCCTGCCATGCCGATCAGGGCGAAGACCCCCGGGGAGGCCCCCGGCAGCACGTGGCCGAGCACGCCGCCGAGAGCCGCCCCCATCATGAGGATCGGAGCGAGGATGCCGCCGCTCGTCCCGCTGCCGAGGCTGCCCGCCCAGATGACCATCTTCACGAGAGCGAGGACCAGCAGGGCGTCCACCCCGAACCGGCCGAGGAGCTCGAGATGGATCGTGTTGTAGCCGACCCCGAGCGCGCGGGGGTCGACGAGGCCCCCGAGGCCGATCAGCAGGCCACCGATCATGGGCCACCACATCCAGTGGATCCGGCCGCCCAGCTTCTTGAACAGGTCCTCGCAGCCGTAGACGGCCTGGGTCATCACCCAGGCGCCCGCCCCGGTCGCGAGGCCGACGACGGCGGCGCCGACGAGGACGATGCCGCCGAGCGGCGGATGGCCCGGCACCGGGAAGAGCGGCTGCGGGGCAACGAGGCCGGCGCTCGCCATCGCCATCCTGATCCCGTCCGCCGTGGCGGCGGCGAGGCCGATGAGCACCATCGAGCGGGGCTTGAACTCGAATGCGAGGAGCTCGACTCCGAACAGGGTGGCCGCCACCGGCGTGCCGAAGACGGCGCTCATGCCGGCCGCCGCGCCGGCGACGAGCAGCGCCCGACGCTGGGCGGCCGTCAGGCGGAGGAACTGCCCCACGATCGACCCGACGGCGCCGCCGGTGAGGATGATCGGGCCCTCGGCGCCGAAGGGGCCCCCCGTGCCGATGCTGACGGCGCTCGAGATCGGCTTCAAGATGGCGAGCCGCGGCTGGACGCGGCTCCCGTTGATGAGGATGTTCTCCATCGCCTCGGGGATGCCGTGTCCCCTGATCTGCTCGGAGCCGTACCGGGCCATGAGCCCCACGATGAGGCCGCCGCCGACCGGGATGACGATGGCGATCGCGCCGAGGGTGGTGCCGTTCGGGGAGACGAGGTGGTAGCCCAGGCGTCCGTAGTAGGCGAGGTTGGTGAAGAACCCGATCATGGCGAGGAGCGCCAGCGAGACGCCGGCGCCGAGCGCCCCGACGGCGAGGGCGACAGGGACGAGGCGCAAGAGCCGCGGGCTCGTCGTGAAGTCACCGAGGTCCCGTTCCGAGGTCACCTTCGGGCGGAGGTCGGTCCCGAGGTAGGTCGAGTCGTCGCCCTCGGCAGGCGGCCGGGGAGCACCGTCGACCTGGCTCCGGTCGAGTGGCGTGCCGCCGTCGGGGGCGGTACCGGGGCGAGGCGTCACGGGCAGGTGGAAGAGGGAGAGTTATTCATCGTGTCGCGATGGTATCGTTTCGCGCTAGCATCTTGTTACGATGACGTTGCCTGACTCCGCCTATGCCAGGCTGCTCGCCCTGAGGACGGGCCTCAGGCTCTTCGAGCGCTGGAGCGCCCAGCAGGCTCAGGCGGCCGGCCTCACGCCCGCCCAGCACCAGCTGCTGCTCGCCATCCGCGGACACCACGACCCGGCCGGTCCGACGATCGGCGAGGTGGCCGACTACCTGCTGCTCAAGCACCACAGCACCGTCGGCCTCGTCGACCGGGCGGAGGCGGCCGGCCTCGTCCGTCGTTCCCGGGACGAGAACGACCACCGCGTCGTCCGGCTCCACCTGACCCCGGACGCCGAGCGGCGCCTCGAGGCGCTCTCGGCCCTCCATCTCGAGGAGCTCGGCCGTCTCCAACTGGAGCTGCCGGCGGCGTGGGAGGGACTCGCCCCCGTCCAGCGCCAGCACGGCTTCCCGGGCGAGCCGGAGCTCTCAGCGGGGCGGGAGGCCATCACGGTCTCGATCGGGCGCGTCTACGGCGACTCGCTCTCTCCCGGCCGCCGGCGGATCCTCGTCGACCGGCTGTGGCCCCGGGGGATCACCAAGCAGTCACCGCCCTTCGAGGAGTGGATGCGGGAGGTCGCCCCGACGAGCGAGCTACGCCGGTGGTACGGGCACCGCCCGGAGCGCTTCGAGGAGTTCTCCCGCCGCTACCGGGAGGAGCTCGACTCCGAGGACGGCAAGCGGGCCCTCGAGGAGCTCGCGTCGCGGGCAGCGACCGAGGAGATCGAGCTCGTCACGGCGACCAAGGACCTCGAGCGCTCCGCCGCAGCCGTCCTCCAGGCGGTGCTGGCGGGTAGGTAGGAGCGATCGAGTCGGGCCGCCCGGCGGCGTCCCGTGCGCCGGCCTCCGGCCGGCGCGATCGTGGAGCATGTACGTCCCACGGCACTTCGCGCCGCCCTCCCGCGAGGCGGTCGTCGAGCTCCTCGAATCCGCCGGCGCCTGCGACCTCGTCACCTCGAGCGGCGGGCAGCTCATGAGCTCGATGGTCCCGTTCCTCTACGAGCGGCACGGCGGTCACGAGGGCCGGCTCGAAGGCCACCTCGCCCGGGCGAACCCGCAGTGGCGGGCTGCTCCCGACGGCGAGGCGCTCGTGATCGTCCACGGACCCCAGGCCTACGTCAGCCCGTCGTGGTATCCCTCGGCCCGAGAGGACGGCCGGGTCGTGCCCACGTGGAACTACGTCGTCGCCCACGTCTACGGCCGGCTCGTCGTCCACGACGACGCCGGATGGACTGGCTCGCTCGTGCGACGGCTCAGCCGCCAGCATGAGCAGCACCTCGCGAGGCCATGGTCCCCCGACGACGCGCCGGCAGGGTTCATCGAGTCCGAGCTCCGGGGAATCGTCGGGATCGAGATCGAGATCTCCCGCATCGAGGCGAAGTGGAAGCTCGGTCAGAACCGCTCGAGGGCGGACGCCCGCGGCGCCGCCGACGGCCTCGCACGCGAGGGCGGTCCGAGCGGGGGCGCGGTGGCGGCTGCGATGCGGCGGGAGCTCGAGCGCCGCGGAGGCTGAGCCGCTACCAGGCTTGGGACCACTCGTCGCGCAGCGCGAAGAGGGAGCGGTCCACGGTGGTGGCGTTCAGGCACCGCCGGGCGTCGTCGAAGCGGTCGCGATCTACTCGACGACGTCATTTTCGCCCTGAGCGGGACGCCGGCCGCCTGGAGGGAGCGGGCCGCCTGCCCGTACCAACGCTGGCCGACCGCATCGACGAGGCTCCGGTCGGGAGACAGGCCCGTGCGCCCCACCTCGCCCGAGAGACTCATAGCCGGTCGAGCGGGGCGCCGACAGAGAGACGACGGCTCTCGGGGAAGACGCCCGTCAAGATGAGCGAGAGGTCGCCGAGCCTGCCGACAGGGCTCGCGCAGCGGGGCGAGCCCGCTGGAGCGGCGGCGGCGCCACCCGTCGCGGGCGCGCTCCCAGCTCACACCGCTCGCGACCATGCCTAGGAGGGGGAGGACTCCACGCGGAAGAAGCGCCTGGAGAGGTCCCGGTCGGGCGGAGCTCCTCGAGCAGGCCCCGGTCGGCATCGGTCAGGTGCTGGCGGTCCTGCAGTTCGACGTCGCCATCGTCTGCCGGGACGATCGCGCCGCCGAGGTCCACGACGCGGACCGCCCCCGCCGCCCCGGGAGGCGACGGGGGCCACCGCCCTAGCGGACCTTCTTGTTCAGCACGCCGGTCTCGAGCGAGCCGATGCCGGTGGTGTAGTCGTAGCCGGGCAGAGCGGTGTAGAGACCGTTCGTGCCGAGCACGATGTCGTGGAAGCCGGCCGGCTCGACCGGGGCGGACCCCGTCGAGTTGACGGCGTTGTAGAGGTGGTAGAAGTCGATCGAGGCGACGCCGAGACGGTCGTGGTGCGACGTCTGCATTCGGGCCCAGAGCCCCATCACGAGCGGGCTCGAGACGCTGGTGCCACCGACGTAGGAGGCCGCCTTGTTCTGCCACACGATCACCGGCGAGACGTTCGGGTCGGCATCGGCCGCCACGTCAGGGACGCCCCGGCCGCCGGCGGGGAGGAACTCGGCCCCGGCCGCCGCCGCGTCGGCCGTCGAGGTCCAGTTGCCCGGCGTCTCGAACTCGCTCACGCCGCCGCCGCCGCCGATCCAGGAGAGCTCCTCTTCATAGGTGCCCGAGCTCGTCGCGAGGAGCGAGGTCCCGCCGACGGCGGTGGTCCAGGTGCCGTCGGCCGGCCAGCTCGTGCCCGGCACGCCTCCCGGCACGCCGGTCGAGGCGATCTCGGGGCAGGCGTAGCCGTTGTCGCCCGAGGAGGCGAAGAAGCTCTGTCCCTGCAGTGCACCCTCCTCGAGCACCTCGTCGGTGGCGACCATCGAACCGTCCATGAAGGGCTGGACGTCGCACTCGCCGAGTGAGGCCGAGCCGGCAACGGCGCGGCGCTGCTCGACGAACAGGTTGATGGCCCGGGCGACGTCGGCGTCGTCGAGGGTGGCGATGTCGTAGAGGTACTCGTGCGAGACGTTGCCGGCGATCTGGGTCGACATCTGGGTGTCGAGGTCCCACTCGAGGTTCCCCGTGTAGGGGTTGTGGTAGATCACATCGGCCTTCGGTGCGGTGTAGACGACGGACACGGCCGCCCGGGCTGCGTGGTTCTTCGCCTCGGCGTAGCGCAGGTCGGAGATCGTGCTCGTCATGTTGCCCGAGACGACGACGGCGGTCGAGGTCCGCACGGCCGCCGGCAAGCCGGAGGCGTCGTAGATCTTGGCCAGCTGCTGGGGGGTGAAGCCCGAGGTGTCGGGCTGACCGAGGGCCGAGACCTTCTCGATCTGCTGGTGCACCAGGTTGGAGATCGACGCCGCGCCGTGGCGGACGACGAGCGGCAGGCTCATCGGCATGTCGGACAGGCCGAGCACCGCGAGCACCTCGCCGCCGAAGCGGGACGGCACGAGCGCAGGCTTCACGTTCTCGAACAGGTCGCGACCGGCGAAGCGGTACCGGACGAGGCTCGTGTGGAACGCCCGCTCGATCGTGCGGACGCTCGCCGTCGCGTCGACGAACAGGCGGTCCGGCTGCACCGAGACGGACCGGAAGCCGGCCCGCTCGAGCCAGGTGGCGACCGCGGCCGTCTCGCTCGTCGAGGGGGCGAAGCGGGCGGCCACCTCCTTCGGCGTGAGGAAGTGGGCGAAGTCGGCCGAGCCCGGCGTCGAGGCGCCGATGGCGAGGCGCTTCAGCTCGGCAGGGTGCTGGGTGCGCAGCACGACGCTCACCTCGAGGGATCTGCGCGCAGCGACTGGCCCAAGCACGGTCCCGTCGAGCAGCCGGACGGCCCGTGTGGCCGTCGGCGCCCACGAGGTCGTCGAGGCGCCGGCGCCGTTGCCGAACGCGACCAGCCCTGCGGCCAGCGCCGCCGCGCCGAGGAGCGCGGCGGGGCGGCGGCCTCGTCGTGATGCCCCGAGGGGCGGGGTCCTCTTCATGTCGTTCCTCCGTCTCGGTCCCGGCCTGGGCGCCGGGTCTCAAGGGTTCGGCTGGGGAACGCACGAGTGAAGCAAAGCTTGCGCGCCGCTCAGGGGGGCGGTGTGTCGCCCGGCGTCGGCACCGGCGTCGGCTCGGCGGTGCCCTCGCTCTCGGCCTCGGCAGCCCGCATCGCGGCCGCCTCCTCCTCGGGGGGTGCGTGGCGGAAGAAGACCCAGAAGAGCCCGGCGTTCAGGGCCTGCAGGACCGCCGCCAGGTCGAAGGGGAGCGAGAGGCTGACCTCGTCGAAGAGGTAGCCCGACAACAGCGGGCTGGCCGCCGTGGCGAGCTGGCTCGGCACGTTGGAGAGCCCGGAGACCGCCGCGCGCTCGGACGGGTCCGCCATGGCGAGGACGTAGGACTGGCGAAGCGGCAGGCCGACCCGCTGGACCGCCATCCGCACGAGATAGACGGCGCCGGCAGTGGCGAAGGTCGGCATGAGAACGAGGGGCACGAGCAGGACGGCCTGGACGACACGCACCACCGTCACCGTCGTGACGAGGCCCCACCGCCGGGCCAGGCCGGCGGCCGACAGGGTGGAGAGCGCCGTCACCGCGTTGATGACGGCGAACAGCACGCCGATCTCGCCGGCGGTCGCCCCGAAGCGGCGGAAGAACCAGTAGGTGACGAAGGGGCCGAACATCCCGACGGCGAGGCCGTTCACCCCGTTGGTCACCCAAAGCCGGTAGATGAGCCCCCGGGACCGCCGCGGGAAGCGGAGGCGGCCGCCCTTGTCCGGCTCGGCGGACGCCTTCCTGCGCGGTTCGGTGATGAAGACGGCGAGCAGTCCTGCCACAAGGGCGAGGCCGGCCGTCACGAGGTAGGCGGCGCGGAAGGCATCGGTGGCGGCGGCGGCTGTCGGGTGGACGCTCGGGCCGAGCAGCGCCAGCAGGCCACCGGCGAGCGCCCCCACCGACGAGGCGAACGAGAGGCGGCCGAAGGCCGAGTTGCGGGCCTTCGCCGGCAGCGTCTCGGTCACGAAGGCGGACTCGGCGGGCTGGTAGGGGCCGATCGTGCCCGCCCCGGCCCCGGCGCCCCGCCCGAAGCTGCCGAGGGCGGCAGCCACAAAGAGGACGGCGATGGTCCGGTCGAAGGCGAAGACCACGCCGGCCACCGCAGCCAGCATCGGCACCACGACGAGGAACGGCCGACGGCCGACGCGGTCCGACACCATGCCGATGCCGATCGACATGAGCGCGGAGACCGCCGCGACCACGCCGACCAGCGCGCCGAGCATGAGGGCAGAGAAGCCGATGAGCGCCAGGTAGACCGGCGTGATCACCCCCGCCAGGGCGCGGGACGAGCTCATCGCCAGGCGGGCGGCGAAGACCAGCCGGAAGTTCCGGCTGGACCACTCCGGCACGACGCGGCTGCGGACCCGTGAGAGCGCGCGGCGGCCGAGCGAGGAGTGCGGCATCACCGACGATCTTGCCGCCGCCGGGCGGCGCGCGCGGCGCCCGTGCGGGCGGTCCCGAGGGTGATCTACCGTCGAAGGGGCCGACGGGGCCCGTAGTCGCAGCTGGAGGGACGACATGGCGATGAACGTGAAGCCGGTGCCGACGCTCGACGACCGGATCAACGACATCCGGCTGCGGACGGCCGAGATCGTGAACGAGCACATCCTCCCGAACGAGGCGCGCCTGTGGCCGAACCGGGAGGGCACGGAGCTGTCCGAGCACGACCGCCGGGCGGCCCACGAGCTGAGGGAGGAGGTGAAGGAGCGGGTCTACAAGGCGGGGCTGTGGGCTCCCCACCTCCCGAAGGAGTACGGGGGGATGGGGCTCGACTTCCTCGCCCATGCCTACATGAACGAGGTGCTCGCCTACGCCATCGGGGCCGCCAAGCTCTTCGGCGTCGTGGCACCGAACTCCGGAAACCAGCGGATCCTGCTCAAGTACGGGACCGAGGAGCAGAAGCGCAGGTGGTTGGTGCCGCTCGTCGAGGGGACCATGGAGTCGGGCTTCTCGATGACCGAGCCCCACAACCCCGGTTCGGACCCCCGCTCGCTCGACACCACCGCCGTCCGCGACGGCGACCACTGGGTCATCAACGGCCACAAGTGGTTCACCTCGAACGGGATCGACGCCGACTTCTTCATCGTCATGTGCAGGGTGAAGGACGACTCGGGCGACTACGGCCGCAGCGGCCAGATGGCCCAGATCATCGTCCCGACGAGCACCCGGGGCGTGAACGTCGTCCGCGGCATCGGGATCTGGGGCCGGCCCGTGTCGGATCACTGCGAGGTGATCTACGAGGACGTGAGGGTGCCCCTCGAGAACATCCTCGGTGCCGTCGGCGACGGGCACCGGGCCGCCCAGGACCGGCTCGGGGCGGGCCGGATCTACCACTGCATGAACTCGGTCGGCCAGATGTGGCGCGCCTTCGACCTCATGGTCGAGCGGGCCGCCACGCGCACGGTCCACGGAGGGCCGCTCAAGGACAAGCAGTTCGTCCAGGGCTTCATCGCCGACAGCTACCAGGACATCCAGGCCGCACGGCTGATGACGATCCACGCGGCGGAGCGGATCGACCGGGACGACCTCGACGCCCGCACGGACATCTCCGCCATCAAGATCTTCGTCCCGGCCGCCTACGAGCGGGTCGTCGACCGCGCCATCCAGGTCTGGGGCGCGGCCGGGATCACGAACGAGCTGCCGCTGGCGGGCATGTACCAGGGGGCGCGGACCCTGAGGCTCGCCGACGGGCCGGACGAGGTCCACAAGATCCTCATCGCGAAGAACGTGCTGCACCGCTACGAGTCCGGCGAGGGGTGGGACTTCGGCAACTGACAGCGGCCGCCCGGCTGCCTGAGGCGGCTGCGGCCGGCCCCACGGCCCCGGCCGCCTAACGTGGTGGCGACGCGCGCAGGGTCGCGCCCGCCGCCGCGTGCGGCGTCACCGCCGAGTCACTCGAGCCACTCCCGAGCGAGAGAGCCCATGAGCCCGAACCGGAGACGCTTCAACGAGCCGGAAGAGTCCGCCCAGCCTGACCAGCAGGCGGCGCCACAGCGCCCCGACCAGCGAACCCTGGATGCCCTCGGGAACGCCGTCCGCCGCGCCCGGGAGTCCTCCGGAGCGACCGGCCCGGACCTGCAGGGACCGCCGGCAGGCGACGAGCCGCCTCCGCGGGAGGTCGACATCACCGACGAGGTGCCGGTCGTCGTCGCCGGAGCGGCCGCCCCTCCCCCGCCGCCGCGACCGGCGACCACCCGGCCGCCCGCCCACCGGGCGGGCTCGCCCTGGTACGCGGGGGCAGGAGGAAGAAGGCAACTTCCCTCCGCCGGCGCGCTCGGTGGCCTCGCCGTGGCCGCCGTCGTGGTCGTCGTCCTCGTGGCGATCAGTCTCGCCCACGCCCTGAGCGGATCGCCGACCGCCCGGGCCTCCCGCGGGGGCGGCGGGCCGGCGCCCTCCTCGACCGCCGCGCCCTCGACCGGCGCGCCCTCGTCCTCGGCCACCACGGCCCCTTCGACGACGGCCCCTCCGACGACGCAGTCCAGCTCCACCACGAGCACGACGACGGCTCCCGCGACCGGCTCGGGACCGGCCATCTCGTCGATCTCACCGGCGAGCGGCGGTGCCGGCAGCGTCGTCGTCGTCTCCGGCTCCAACCTGTTCAGCTCCAACGGGGTCGTGCTCGCCCGGGTCGACGGCCAGCCCAGCCCGACGAGCTGCCCGACGCGCTCGTCCTGCCAGGTCACCATCCCCGACCTCGGCGGCGGCGCCAGGAGCGTTCCGGTCACCATCTCGACCGCGGCCGGCACGTCGAAGCCCCTCTCGTTCCACTACGCCTGACGGGCGCCTGGCGGTCGCCGGCTCGATACCCTGGTGGGGTACGGTGTCGAGAAGAAGGGGCGGACTGTGCCCGGCTACAGCGACCATCGGGACGAGATCCTGCGGAGACTGCGGCGGGTGGAGGGCCAGACCCGCGGCCTCCAGCGGATGGTGGAGGAGGACGTCTACTGCATCGACATCCTCACCCAGATCTCGGCTGCCACGAGGGCCCTGCAGGCGGTCGCCATCTCGCTGCTCGAGGATCACCTCGGCCACTGCGTGGCGGACGCCGTGAAGCGCGGCGGATCGGAGCGGGACGAGAAGCTGCGTGAGGCCACCGCTGCCATCGAGCGGCTCGTTCGGTCGTGACCGAGCCCGACTCCTGTCGAACCGACGACGCCGTCAGCTGCGGCTCCGGGCCGTTCGCGAGGATCCGCTGGAGCCTCGGAGAGCTCGCCGACATCGTGCGCAGCCGGCGTGACGCCTGGCGCACCCGGCGGGCGGCCAGGTGAGCGCCCACCTCCTCGCCGTCACGGCCGCCGGCGTCCTTGCCGACGTGGGGCGGTCGCTCAAAGAGGCCGCCTACATGTTCTGGGAGACGCTCTGGGCGCTGGTGCTCGGCTTCGGCCTCTCGGGAGCGGTCCAGGCCTTCGTCTCGAGAGAGCAGATGCAGGCACGCCTGGGCGACCACCGGGCGGGCACCGTGGCGAGGGCGTCGCTGTACGGCATGGTCTCGTCCTCGTGCTCCTACGCCGCCTCGGCGATGGCGAAGACGCTGTTTCGAAAGGGGGCGGACTTCGTCTCCTCGATGGTGTTCATGTTCGCCTCCACCAACCTCGTCATCGAGCTCGGGATCGTCCTGATCGTCCTCATGGGCTGGCAGTTCGCGGCGAGTGAGTTCATCGGCGGCGCCATCATGATCGCCCTGTTGACCGTCGTCGGCGGCCTGTTCTTCGCCGGCCGCCATGTGGTCGCGGCGAGAGAGCACCTCGGTGCTGCCTCGGGCACGGCCGACGGCGGGGACTCGGGACCGGAGCGCGGCGGCTGGCGCCGGAGGATCCGCTCGGCAGGCGGCTGGTCCGACGCCGCCAGCTACACGATGTCCGACCTCACCATGCTCCGGCGGGAGATGCTCGTCGGCTACGTGGTCGCCGGCTTCCTCGCCGTCCTCGTCCCGGCGAGCGTCTGGAACGACGTCTTCTTCCGCGGGCACGGGCTCGCCACCTCGATCGAGAACGTGGTCGTCGGGCCGTTCATCGCGATGATCAGCTTCGTCTGCTCGATCGGCAACGTGCCGCTGGCAGCCGCGCTGTGGAACGGCGGGATCAGCTTCGGCGGCGTCGTCAGCTTCATCTTCGCCGACCTCATCGCGATGCCCCTGCTGCTCATCTACCGGAAGTTCTACGGCGGGCGGATGGCGCTGCGGATGCTGGCCGTCTTCTGGCCCGTCATGTCGCTCGCCGGGCTCGTCACCGAGGGGATCTTCCAGGCGGCCGGCCTCATCCCGACCGCCCGGGCGGCCGGCATCGTCGAGGACCACTTCTCGTTCAACTACACCGCCGTGTTGAACATCGTCTTCCTGGCGCTGTTCGGGGTGCTCTACTGGGCCTACCGCAACCGGGCGCGGCTCGGTGGCGGGGCGGGCTACGCCATCGACCCCGTCTGTGGCATGCAGGTGGAGACGGCGAACGCCCCGGCGTCCTCGGTCGTCGAGGGCACGCGCTACTTCTTCTGCTCGGACCGCTGCAAGGAGCGGTTCGATGCCGCTCCGGCACGCTTCGTCTCACCGCATCGCCATGAGGGCTACGAGGCGATGGACGTGCCGGCCGGGCACCAGGCGATCGATCCGGTCTGCCACATGACCGTCGACCCGGCGACGGCTGCCGCCACCCGCCGCTACGGGGACCAGGATTACTACTTCTGCAACACCGGCTGTGCCGAGCGCTTCGATGCCGAGCCGGAGCGCTTCCTCGGTTCAGACGAGACCGCCGACAAGGAGGAGACGATGGCGAACCAGGCGATCGATCCGGTCTGCCACATGACCGTCGACCCGGCGACGGCTGCCGCCACCCGCCGCTACGGGGACCAGGATTACTACTTCTGCAACACCGGCTGTGCCGAGCGCTTCGATGCCGAGCC